>NZ_JBQYLP010000037.1:0-59207 GCF_052683555.1 Burkholderia sp. BC1 | reverse complement strand
CCATGATCACGATCCGCCGAAATGCGTGATCACGTTCGCCGGAATACGCAGCCGTGTCGCCGCCTGGCCGTTCGCAACTGTGGATAAGTGCATTTAACTGTCGGGACGGCTCTCTACCTATATCCCATATCGACCCGCGGCAAGCCGCGGAATCACGCGGGCCCTGCCCGCTTGCGTGACAAACCCCGCCGGGCAACAAGCGCTGTCCTCCGGCAGGCCGGCCGCTGGCTCAACGCGCGCGAGGACGCGCCCGGCTGCCCGCACTCCGCATTGGTCACCGACGGCCCATAAGCTTGCAGAGAAGGGGGATGCGCAAGTAACAGTCAATCGCCTCGCACCCTTCGACATGCGCCCTGCCAACTCCTACCACGTGTCTGCAAGAAAAGGGCTGGAGTTGCCCCTGTAATACCGGACACAGCATCACACTAAGGTTGCTGAATCCATCGAGCGCCGGAACTCGCGAGGCGAGCGGTATTTCAGCGCGCTATGGGGATGCTTCTCGTTGTAATGCTCGAACGCGATGGCCAGGTTGCATGCAGCAGTCGCTGCGTCCGGCTTCGGCATGAAGGCGACGTAGTCGCGTTTCATCGTCTTCACGAAGCTCTCGGCCATCCCGTTACTTTGTGGGCTGAGCAACGCGATTTTTCCGCGAGCGGGCGATGCATCAGGATTGAAGCTGGCGATCCCAGGGGCGCTTCTTTATGAACCTCTCCGTGGCCCGGATTTCGTTCGACATCCGTCACGCAGCCATGTGCATTGAAACCTTTGGATCAAGTCTGGCCGGGCCACGGTGTCGCGAAAAACGTTCGCGGTTGAGAAGTTTCCGCTGATATCCGAAAAATTCAAACGCTCGACTGCACAACCGTGCGCGACCTCTCCGCGAGAAGCCGTCCAACCCGCCAGGAATCGCGGCAAGTCACACACCGTTGTCCAAATCGCGCCGCTGGCATCCAGTTCCGGCAAGAAGTTGGCGGGGCAGGATCCGTCCTTCGTTTGTTCCGGGTACCTTAACCTCTGCAATTCAAATCAACCTGCGACTTCTGACGATGAACACGGATAGAATTCATAGCTATCGACTGGCCGACGGCCACGGCTTGCCACATGACCCGATTCCGGCGATCCTCGGACCACGCCCCATCGGCTGGATATCCACCAGCGATGCCAACGACAATTTGAATCTCGCGCCTTACAGCTTTTTCAATATCTTCAACTATCGACCGCCGCTGGTGGCATTCTCCAGTGTCGGCAAGAAAGACAGCGTCAGGAACGCCCAAGCACTGGGTGAGTTCGTCTACAACCTTGCGACGCGAAAACTGGCAGATAAGGTCAACCAGACAAGCATCGAAGCGCCGCCACACGTGGATGAATTTGAGCTGGCTGGCCTGACGCCTGCGCCTTCCACGGTCGTGTCCGTCCCGCGCGTGGCGGAAAGCCCGGTCGCACTCGAATGCGTAGTCACGCACGTGCAACAGCTTTCCTCCGTCGACGTCGCGCGTCTCGACACCTGGATGGTGATAGGCGAAGTCGTAGCTGTGCACATCGATCGTGAGTTGCTGCGCGATGGAATTTACGACACCGCGCTCGCGCAACCGATTCTGCGCGGAGGCGGACCCGCCGACTACTTCGAAGTCCTGCCGGCGGGGAAATTTTCAATGTATCGCCCCAAATAGGTTGGCCGATAGGTTCGCCGATCGAAATCAGACCGGCGGTCGATGCCGGTCGATCAATTCGTGCAGTATTTCCTTGAGGGTTTCGATCTTCTGCGAACTGAATGGCTTTAGAAGCGCCCGCTCATGTTCTTCAGCTTGAGTGATCAAGCCTGTTACGAGGCGGCGCCCGTTGCGGGTCACCTTGACGAGCGTATAGCGCCTGTCGTCACGGCTTGTCGACCGCTCGACATGTCCTTGCGCCTCGAGGCGCAGCAATAATCGCGTCACCGTCGGCTGTTTGCTGACTGTCATTTGCGCCAATGCGGAAATGGTCATCGGGCCATTGCTCGCCAACGTCGACAACACGCGCCATTCCAGAACGGAAAGGCCGCGCTGCTCCACGACGGCATGAAATTCCGTCGAGACAAGATGCCACGCTTGGCCGAGCAGGGCCGGCAGGTAGTTGTCGACAAATGCCTTTGTTTTGGTCATTCCCCTCGCTGCCTCATCGTCTTCACGAAACAGCAAGGATTCTACCTCCCCCCCCGCATCCGGAGAGGAATCGCCGGCCCAACCCTGCATGATCAGAACTTCCCGGAAAGCAGTGACCCGAAGCCTGGGACGGACGTATTCAGTTCGAGCCGCTTGAGCATCATGAACGTCGTCGCCACCGACGAAGAGACAACCGGCAGGCCGACCCGATCCTCGATCAGCTGGATCGATGCCAGCGACGGCATCTGCACGCACGCGGACGCCACCACGGCATCAACCCCTGTCGTTCTCAGCCGCTTCGTAATCTCGACGGGTGCCAGCGGATTCTGGCGACCAACTTCGAGATTGTCGGGAATCTCCAGCGAGATGCTGTCGACCACTTCGATACCCTCGTTTTCGATGTAGTCGATCACCAGTTGCGTCAACGGCTTCATGTACGGCGCGAGAATCGACACCTTTTTCGCGCCGATCGCATGCAGGCCGTCGACCAGCGCACCGGCGCTCGTCACGACTGGCGCCGGCGCCTCGTTCTCCTGCGTGCGTTGGTGCAAACGCTTCTCGGATACCCGGTGATAGCCCTGCCCCATGCTCATGATCGCGACGAGGCATGCATAGCCGAGGACGTCGACCTGCGCATCCGACAGCTCCAGTGCGCAGCGATCGCTGTCTGCGTCCATCGCGGCCAGTTCCTCCTTCGTGACATGCTTCATGCGCATGCGGCTGGAATGGAACGTGAAGCGCTCCGGCTGATGGGCTTCACGGGCGCGCAGAATCGCCGGAATCTCCGTTTCCATCGTCGTGTTCGACGACGGGACGATCTGGCCGATACGATAGGTACGATTGTTGCTCAAGACTGCGTCTCCTGGTTCAGTTCGAATGCCGGCTCGGATGGCGCCGCGAACGGGTCCGCTGCCGCGACGTCGTCGAAGCGTGCTGCCTGCAGCGAACGACGATTGACATGCAGATCGAACACGTCGAAACGGTTGTAGTGACCGGTGATGTCGTGCATCTGGCGTGGCTGGATGCAGCGCGAAAGGTCGATGTCCGCATAGACGATGCCCTCTTCGTCGATGAGCGGCTCGCCGATCACGCGGCCGTCCGGCCCGAGCACGCCGGAAAAGGCGCTGTTGCGGCGCGACAGCAGCTCGCGCGCGTTCGGATGCGACGCGGCCATCGCCTCGACGATCTCCTCCGAGACCGTCGAGCACGAGACGATCGTGAAAAGCTTGCCCTCGAAGCAGTGCGCAGCCGCACGCACCTTGATCGCTTCCGCCATGTCGTAATCGGCCGGCGCAACCGGCAACGAGATATAGCTCGCGACGTGCACGAGCTCGCCTTGCGTCAGCAATGCAAAGCGTGCGAGCGTATTGGTGTTCTCGCCGCAGGCAAGCGCGCCCAGGGGCCCGACGCTGGTCTCGTGCACGCGCAGCCCGGCCCCGTCACCCGGCGCCCACGTCAGCTTCTCGGCCCACGTGGGAACCAGCTTGCGGTGGCGGCCGAGAATGCGGCCGTCGTCGGCAATGGTGACGACCGTGTTGTACAGCGTACCGATCCCGTGGCGATTGCGCTCGTTCACGCCAATCACGACGTTGATGCGATGACGCGCGGCTGCCTGCGCGATCTTCGCGATCTCCGGCCCCGGCAACTCGATTGCCGAGCGCGCCAGCTTCTCGAACCACGGGCTGCCTTCGACCGGATTCATGATCCAGCTCCAGTACGGGTAGCCCGCCACGAAGACTTCCGGGAACGCAACCAGGCGCGCGCCGTTGTCCGCCGCTTCCTCGATCAGCCGGCATGCCTTGTCGACCGTCGCGTCCGTCTGCAGGAAGACCGGCGCCGACTGCACCGCGGCGGCCTTGAATTGGGGAAGTTCAAGCATCGTCTAATCCCTCCGATGTCGGTCGAGTCGCCGCGTCACTCGCCGCGGATGCCGACGCGCGAACGCGAGGCATCGCCGACCGCGACGACCGGATGCCGAAGCTCGCCGATTTTCTCGAGCCGGGCCTCGATGACGTCGCCCGGCCAGACCCATTCCTGCGGATTGCGGCCCGCACCCACCCCCTCCGGCGTGCCGGTTGCGATGATGTCGCCGGGTTCCAGCGTGATGCCTGCACTGATGTCCGCGATCAACGCCGGCACCTTGAACAGCATGTGCCGCGTGTTGGAGTTCTGTTTGGTCACGCCGTTGACGGTCAGGCTGAGATCGAGCACATGCGGATCAGGGATCTCGTCCGCCGTGACGATGACCGGCCCGAACGGCGCGTAGGTATCCTGGCCCTTCGAGTAGATCCATTGGCCTGCGCGGCGGCAATCTCGAGCGCTCATGTCGATCAGCAGGCTGTAACCGAACACGTAGTTCAGCGCAGCGGCCTCGCTGACGCGCTTGGCGCGCGTGCCGATGATCACCGCCAGCTCGACTTCCCAGTCGAGCTGTTTTGTGATGGCCTCGTTATGCTCGATCGCATCGCCCGGCCCGATGACCGTGGTCGGCGGCTTGCTGAAAATGACCGGCTGCTTCGGCAGTTCCTTCGACGTGTCCAGCGTTCGGCTCGATTCCGCGACGTGCTCGACGTAGTTGAGGCCGATCCCGAAGATGTTCTTGCGCGGCCGCGGAATGGGCGCAAGCAGCTTCACGTTGGCGAGCGGCACGGCGGAACCGATCGGCCATTTGCCAACGTGATTGTCGAGCAGCGCGGTCGTCACGGTCACCGCGTGCGGCCCGAGATCGATGAAATCGAGCATGTTGTCCGGCAATGCATAGCCGACGTGAGCGCCGAAATGCGCGAGATCGACCACGGTATCGTCGACGATCGCCCCGAGACGGGCCGCCGCATTCACATTTGCGCGATAGGTAACGAGTTTCATGAGCTGAATCCTGATTGGGTTGATGTCTGTCTAAATGGCAACGTGTCTGTTTCCGGTGTCAAGCCACCGGTTGATGGCCGCCGTTCTCGGCCAGCGCTTCCTCCCGGTACAGCGCAAGCTTTTCCATCACCGGCAGGTCGCTGAAGCAGAAGAGGCATGCATCGTCGGTGGCGCTGGTGTTGACGTGTTCGTGCCAGGCCCACGACGGAACACAGAAAATGTCGCGTTCGTTCCAGTCGAAGCGATGTCCGTCGATGATCGAGTAGCCGCTGCCCTTGGCAACCTGATAGAGAAAGCTGCCCGTGTGGCGATGCGCCTTGCCGACGAATCCCGGACGCAGCAGCTGCATGCTCGCGCCGATCGTCGACATCACATGCCCGCCGGTCACCGGATTGGTGTAGTGCATCAGCAGGCCGTCGAACGGACTGCCCTCGCTGGCCTTCGCGTATCGCTGCAGCGCCTCGTAGGTCGGCTCCCACTGGTACTTGAAGAGCGGCGAATACGGCTTGCTCCAGCCTGCGTTCTGCGGACGCAGGCCGGGTGCACCCCACAGGGCCACCGAATCGTCGACCGGATGGGCAACCGCCTGATGCAGGTCCGGATGCACGGCATAGAAACCGGCCTCGAGCGCGTTGACGAGCGGGATGTCGAGACCGTCCTGCCAAATGCAGGGCAAGCCGTCCGCTTCCACGCCGTGCTCGTGCCAGGTGCCGTTCGGCGTCAGCACGAAGTCGTTGGCCCCGAGCGTCATCTTGTGGCCGTCCACGATCGTGTAAGCGCCGCGCCCTTCCATGATGAAACGAAGCGCCGACGACGAATGCGCATGCGCGGATGCGACCTCGCCCGGGTGCATGACCTGCAGCCCCGAATACAGCCAGCCGACCGCGGCCGACACGTCGCGCCGGCCGGGGTTGTCGAGATAAATGACGCGTCGTCCCGCCTTTTCCGGCGTCACGAGCTCGACCGAGCGCAGCACGTGATCGCGCAGATCGCGGTAACGCCACAGCACCGGCACGGAAGCGGACTTCGGCTGCCACGGCTCGATCTTGTTGGCCACCGTCCACAGCGCGCCGGTCTTCATGCTCGCAAGCTGTTCGTAATACGCAACCAGCTCCGGCGTATCCTCGACGTCGGCGCGTCCGGCTGTCTGCTCCCGATACTGGTCGTATGCGGCTGTTGTCATCGCGTGATCTCCTTGTATCGATCGTGTGGGGAACCTGGCATCAGGTCCGGTTACGTGCGTAGCTGCGTTCGAGTTGATCCTTGCCGGTCGCATAGGCCGCCGGCCATTCGACTTCGCTCCAGCCGTGCCTGGCGCACTCGTGCAGCAGCCAGGCCGGATCTGCCAGATAAGGGCGGGACAACGCGCAGAGATCCGCGCGCCCGGATGCGACGATTCCGTTGACCTGGTCCGCTTCCGTAATCGCGCCGACCGCGATCGTCGGGACGCCTGCTTCATTGCGGACACGGTCGGCCATCGGCGCCTGGTACATCCGCCCATACACGGGCTTTTGGTCGGGCGTGACTTCGCCCGACGACACGTCGATCACGTCTGCCCCGGCGAGACGCAGGCGCTTCGCTATCTCCACCGCGTCGTCGACCGTCGTTCCCCCCTCCGCCCAGTCCGTGCTCGAAATGCGCACGGAAATCGGCAGATGCGCCGGCCACGCTTCACGCACGGCTGCAAGCACGTCCAGCGGAAAACGCAGGCGGTTTTCGAGCGAACCGCCATATTCGTCGTCGCGCCGGTTCGTCAGCGGCGAGATGAAACTGGACAGCAGACAACCGTGGGCGGCCTGCAACTCGATCCAGTCGAAACCGGCCGCGGCAGCGCGGCGCGCCGCCTCCGCGAATTGCGCCCGGATCTGCGCCAGATCTTCCCGGCTGGCTTCGCGCGGAACCTGGGACACGCCGGCGAGATAGGGAATGGCGCTCGCGGACACGAGCGGCCAGTTGTCTTCCGCCAGCGGATGGTCCGGTCGCTCCCAGCCGAGTTGCGTCGAACCACGGCGCCCTGCGTGATTCAACTGCACGCCGATCCGCGCTTCGCTATTTGCGTGGACGAACTCGGTGACGCGCTTCCACGCGTGAACCTGCTCGTCGTTCCACAAACCCGGACATCCCGGCGTCATGCGGCCTTCCGCGGATACCGCAGTCGCCTCGGTCAGCAAAAGGCCTGCACCGCCGAGCGCCCGGCTGCCCAGATGCACCAGATGGAACGAATCGGGCACGCCATCGCGGCTCGCATACAGCAGGGTCGGCGATACGACGACACGATTCTTCAGCGTCACGCCGCGCACGGTATAGGGTGCCAGCAGCGGCGGGCGCGGGCGGGCATCGTCGGCCGTCGGCGCGCCTGCGCGCCGCGCAAGCCAGCGCTCGTAGTCGGCGAGCCATTGCGGGTCGCGCACTCGGAGGTTCTCGTGGGAGATTCGCTGCGAACGGGTCAGCAACGAATAGGCGAACTGTTCGGGCTCGAGCGCGGCATAGCGCGCCACGTTCTCGAACCACTCGGTCGAATTGCGTGCGGCGTTCTGGATCTTCAGCACCTCGACACCACGCACGTCCTCGTAATGCGCGAGCCCTGCGCGGAGATCGCCCTGTTTCGCCTTCAACGTGTTGCACAGCTCGATGGCATCTTCGAGCGCGAGCTTCGTCCCGGAGCCGATCGAAAAGTGCGCCGTATGCGCGGCGTCGCCCATCAGCACGACGGGCACGTCCCTCCCCGCTGCGCCGTCGGGTTTGGTCCAGTGAACCCACTTGCCGCAAATCACGCGAGGGAAGCGAATCCAGATCGCCGAGCCGCGCAGGTGCGACGCATTCGAAATGAGCCGCTCTCCCTGCAGCCAGGGCGCGAAAATCCGCTCGCAGAATGCGATGCCTTCCTCCTGGGACATCTGGTCGATGCCGGCCGCGCGCCACGCTTCGTCGGTCGTTTCGACGATGAACGTCGACCGGCCTTCTTCGAACTGGTACGCATGCGCCTGAAACCATCCATGCTCGGTCGGAACGAAGATGAAGGTGAACGCGTCGAAGATCTTGTTGGTACCCAGCCAGACGAAGCGGCAGTTGCGCTGGTCGATGTCCGGGCGGTACGTCTCCGCATATCGTGTCCGGATCGGGCTGTTGATACCGTCCGATGCGATGACGAGATCGGCACCGTACTCCTTTGCCACGGCCTGGTCGTCCTTGATCTCGGTTTCGAAAACCAGCTGCACGCCGACTTCCTCGCACCGGGCTTGCAGGATATTGAGCAGCTTCTTGCGACCGATCCCGATGAAACCGTGTCCTCCGCTACGGAGCGTCCGATCCTTGAAGTGGATATCGATGTCGTCCCAACGGCTGAACTCGTCGGCGATCTGCTTCGCGGAGACCGGATCCGCCTCGCGAAGATTGTCCAGCGTGGCATCGGAAAAAACGACGCCCCATCCGAACGTGTCGTACGGCCGGTTCCGCTCGATCACGACCACTTCGTTATTCGGATCCTGAATCTTCATCAGTAATCCGAAGTAGAGCCCTGCTGGGCCGCCGCCAATACAGACGATTTTCACATTAGTCTCCTTATTCGTTGACCGATTCCAGGCTCAGTGCCTGACGAAGCATGACTGGAATGTCGATCGCCCGATGCGTTTCCAGCGACGTGGCGACCAGTACCTGGGTCACGCTCATGCGCACGTCACCTTCGATGCCGGTGCATGTAAGCGACAACGTCAGCGACTTTCCGCCGAGACGAAGCACTTCGAGGCTCAGTTCGACGTCGTCCCCCATGCGGCTGATCGAACGGAAATCGGCCTCCAGGCGCACGGTGGGCAAGCCGAAGCGGTGCTTGCCGATATATCCCGCGAAACCCTCCGGCAGCAGGCCGTCGATCCACGACTCGAGCAGATTGTTGAACATCACGAAGTACTGCGGATAAAACACGATGCCGGCCGGATCGCATTCGGCGAAGCGGATGCGGTGCTTTTGTGTCAGTTTGCGCGGATTCATCACGCCTGCCCTCCGGTGGACAGTGCATGCCGCTCGATGCAGGCACGCAGTGCGTTGCCGTGCTCGTCCGCCAGCGCGGCGTCGCGCAGCTCGCGCAACGTGGCCGGCTTCAGCGACGTTGCATGGCGATCGACGACTGCCATCACGGTCTCGTAATTCTTCAGCCCGCGTGCATGCGTATCGCCGTATCCCTTCACGAGCCGCTGACATTGCGCGGTCTCGAGCGCGAGCGCCGGATCGGTCGCTGCCAGCGCGCGCACGCGTGCGAGCCATGTTTCGATACGCTCGTTCTCGACCGCATAGCGCAGCGTGACGCGGCGCCAGCGACGCCAGCGGGCCAGCAGATACAGCATCAGAAACCCGCCCAGTGAACTCGTCTTGACGACCCGCCCCTCTTGCGCAAAGCGCGCGACAAAACGGTGCGCCGCATGCGGGCGCGCCAGCCATCGGCCCAATGCGGCCGGCAGCGTCTCGGCAATCTCCTCGATGCGCGGGTGCATGAACTCGTTGATCTGCAGGAGCTGCTCCGGCTTCGCCCGAACTTCCCCTCGAACCCGGTCGAAGCGGCTTGCGCGCGTCTTGAGATCGGCCACGCGAATCGTGTCCTCGTACGACATCCATAACGCCAGATGCCGTGCCGTCTCGCCCAGCAGCCTGGCGTCCTTGCCGCCCGGCGCCGAACGCAGCACATCTAGGCGATCCAGATACAGCCGGGCGTAAGCGACATCCTGATAGTCGATCAGACGACGGACGCCTTCAACGACCAGGGTCGACGCTTCGTGGGGAAAACCACGCGCGCGCTCGACGAGCGCCGCGACGGCCGGATGACGCGGAGATGAAGGTGCCGCCACCGGGTCCGGCCTGGACGAGGCGGTCACGGTCTCCGCGTCGCCCTGTCCCGCACGCTTGTAGCCGGCGTCGAACGCCTTAAGACTTGGCTTCACGCCCACGCCGCCGCGCTCGATGGTCGCCTCGAACTGCTCACGTGAGAACGGCAATACCTCGGCCGCGCAAAGCGCCCCGAACAGCACGGCACTAATTACACTTCCGGTTCGCTCGGCGACTTCGGCCATATCGAAATGCACGAAGCGCTTCGCCGCGCGCCGTGATTGACGCACGAGAGCATCGCTGTCGACACGGCCGTCCCCCATCGCAGCCTTCTCTCCGATCGAGTAGACGCGATGACTCGACGCAACGAGCGTCGTCCGATCCGATGTGATGATGCCGCGCTGCACGGCGCGCCCCGCCTCCATCAGTTCGGAAGCGAGCACGACGTCCACGTCACCCGGCATGGGCATCAGCGCAAGAACGGGCGCGCGCGGTACGGCAGCGTCCGCGCCCGGAAACATCTCGACGTAGTAGATCGTCGCACCGGTGCGCTGCGCCACACCGGGCACCGACGTGGTCTGGGCAAAATAGCCGTTTTCCTCCCCCAGATTGACGATCCAGTCGGCAAGCACGCCGCCGCCCTCGCCACCCATGGCGAGAATGGCGATCTTGATCGGCTCAGCATTCATTCCTTGGTTCCTCATGAAGCGATGACGGGTATCGAAACCCGCCTGACTCGTTTTGCGGCGTCGCATCCGGAGGCGCGACGCCTGGTGCGACAGTTGTCAGAATGCATACTTGGCACGACGCCGTGCATCGCTGCGCTGCAGCCAGCCGATCACCGCATCGCGCACGCGCTGGCGCAGGCGGTCCAAACGCGTCGGATTGCTCACAATTTGCGCGCGATAGAACGACGGGCAGAGCACCGCGGCATGCGAAACCTCGCCGCATAGCCCACATCCGACGCAACTGTCCATCACCGTGGCGACGGGGTCGCGTCGCAACGGATCGGGGTTCTCGCGAATCGAAAGAGACGGGCAGCCGGACAAACGGATACACGAATGGTCCCCGGTGCAGGTGTCCGGGTCGACGCCGAAACGTTCCCGCACCACGCGCTCGCCCGCCGCAATGGCCTTGCGCACCTTCGGCTTCTCGCGCCGCTGCTTGTTGAGCATGCATTCGCTCTGCGCAATCAGCACTTTCGGCCCCTTGGCCGTCGTGGTGAGCGCTTCCCGCAACGTCGCCGTCATGGCCTTCAGGTCGTAGGTGCGCTTGATGGTGCGAACCCACTCGACACCCACACCCTTGACTGCCTTCTCGATCTCATGCCCCGTGCTGCGGGTCGGATTGGTTGCGGTCGACGACAGGATGTCCTGCCCGCCGGTTGCGGACGTGTAACTGTTGTCGATGATGACGGTCAGGTTGTCGCTACGGTTGAAGACCGAATTCGCGACGCCGCTCGTCAGGCCGTTGTGCCAGAACCCGCCGTCCCCCATCACCGAAATCGCGCGCTTTCCGGACGGCGCGTTCAGCGCGGCAGCGCCCGCGCCCCCCAGACCGTATCCCATCGTCGTATTGCCGAGGTTGAACGGCGGCAGAATCGAGAAGAGATGGCAGCCGATGTCCGCGCTGACGTGGTGCGGGCCCAGCTCGCGTTCGACGAGCTTCATTGCGGTGAAGATCGGCCGCTCGGGGCAGCCGGTGCAGAAACCCGGCGGGCGCGCGTGAACGGCGCGATCCAGTTCGCCCGATTCCTCGACATCGCCGCCGTCGGCCTGGGCTACGAGCTCCGGCGATTTCGCAGCGGACATCGAATCCGCCGGAGCCTGGACGAGCGGGATGACTCGACGCGCCGGGACCTGAACCGGCTTCGGCTCGACGATGCCATATCGTTCGAGGAACGCACGCACACCCGCAAGCACCGTCGCGGTGTTGTATTCGCCAGCCATCGGCAACAGGTCCTTGCCGTGCAGCACGGTGTCGAGGTCCAGCTGACGAAGGATGTTCGCGACGTTCTGCTCGACGAAGTTCGGCTGCCCCTCCTCGAGAACGAGGATGGCGCGTTTGCCTTGGCAGAAGCGCTCGAATTCCGCGTCGACCAGCGGATACGCGACATTCATCACGTAAAGCGGGATCTTCGACTCGCCGTAGACGTCCGCAAAGCCAAGCTTCTCGAGTGCCCGGATCAGCGTGTTGTAGTTTCCGCCCTGCAGCGCGATCCCGACGTCGGCCGCGCCGTCCGCAAAGAATTCGTTGAGCTGGCGCTCCTGGATGAAGCGGATCGCTGCCGGCCAACGCGCCTGCACCTTTTCCTTTTCATGTAGGAAGCTGGCCGGGGGCAGCACGATGCGGCTCAGGTCGCGCGTCGGATTCTCGAGCGCATCCTTGACCGTAAACCGGGGACGGCGATTTTCGGACGTCACGAACTGACCATGCACGTGGCACGAACGGATGCGCATCTGCAGCATGACGGGCGTACTGCTCGCTTCCGACAGGTCGAACCCGTCCTTGACCGCCTGCACGATGCACGGCAGGTTCGGCCGCGGGTCGAGCAACCACATTTGCGACTTCATCGCGAACGCGTGGCTGCGCTCCTGCATGATCGACGAGCCTTCGCCATAATCTTCGCCGACGATGATGAGCGCGCCGCCCAGAACACCGCCGGATGCCAGGTTGGCGAGCGCGTCGGATGCGACGTTGGTCCCGACCGTCGCCTTGAAGGTGACCGCGCCCCGGAGCGGGTAGTTGACCGACGCGGCCAACGTCGCAGCGGCCGTGGCTTCGCTCGCGCTGTTCTCGAAACGGATGCCGTACTCGCCGAGAATGTCCTGTGCGTCGGCAAGCACGTCCATCAGATGCGAAATCGGTGCGCCCTGGTAGCCTGCGACATACGCGACGCCGGACTCCAGCAGTGCCTTCGTTACGGCAAGAATCCCCTCGCCACTGAACAACTCGCCCGCACCCAGGCGCAGTTTCTTTACCTCTTCGACAAAAGATCGCTCGGCCATCGTGTTCCTCTAAGTGATTCGTCCGGCACGTCGTGCCCATGTGCTTCACTTTCGGTCGCCACATCCCCTCCGTCAATACATGAATAATCATGTACTTTTACTTTTCGCAGGACGTGGATATCCATTGCAGGAACGGGATATTGCCGGCGTCCCGAGGACGGGTTTTCCTGCGTTTCTGGGTGCCGACAGGTCAAAGTACTATTCTGCTAACAACCTCGTTTCCGAAAAGCTACCCCAATTGGCTGCTGCGCCGCACAACGTACGCGAGCGACGCCTTGACGGTTGACGCCAGCCATCGCTGATTACATGAAAACTCATGTGTATTGGCACGAAGGTTGCATCGGAATTCTGTCATCGCCGGCAATTTCACGAAGCGGCGGCCAGCTAGCAGACGTACCGTCCGACTCTCGAAAAGGTATTAGTCATGTTGCACATCATGTCCTCCACACCCCCGTCCCAGCAGCCCGGGGCACCATTGGACCGGGGCCTGAGCGATCCCGGCCAATTATTGTTCGCATCAGGGGACGTCGACGAAGTTCGGTCGATGGTGGGACGCGTCATGAAACCGCACAGCCTCAGAATCATTGGCGGCGGGGAGCGACTGGATGCGCGCATGCATTTCATGCCGCTGGGCGACGTCTCGGTCAGCCGGCTCCGGTACGGTTCCGCCGTGGAAATCGGCCCCGGACCGCTCGAAGACTTCTTTTTGGTGCAGATGCCCCTCATTGGGAGCGCGGCAATCGACAGCGGTGCACAACACATCGACTCGTATCCGGAACTGGCATCCGTCCTCAGCCCCGACGACGACACCAGCATGCGCTGGGCTGCCGGGAACGATCAGCTCATGGTGCGAATCTCCCGGTCGTTACTCGAACGCACGCTGGTAGGTCAGCTCAATCATCCGTTGGAGCGCCCGTTGCACTTCGAACTGGGCTTCCCTGGCGGGACAACCCGCTCTGGCAATGCCTGCTGAATTACCTGATGAATTGCTCGGCACAATGTCCGAGCCTGAAAGACCATAAGCTCGTCGTCGACCAGATCGAGCAGCTGGTCGCGTCGACGCTGCTTGCGACCCAAAGACACAACTACAGCGATACGCCGCCCGCGCGCCGCGGTACGATCCTGCCCCGCCACATCAGGCGCGCGAAGGATTACGTGAAAGCCCATGCGCACGAACCCATTTCGGCGGAGCAGCTCGCGCAGGTTGCAGGCGTCAGCGTGCGCAGCCTTTATGCCGGTTTCAAGGAATATCTGGGCGTGAGCCCGATGCAGTATCTGCGCGACCTGCGCATGGAATGCGCGCGTACAGAGCTGACGAGCGGCGAGGCCAGCAATGTGGCCGGCGTCGCGCTGCGCTGGGGCTTCGCGCACATGGGGCGTTTCAGCAACGACTACAAACAGCGTTACGGCGAGACGCCGAGCCAGACGCTGCGTCAGCGCTGACCGGCGGTCACGATAGGTCCGAGTAGCGATCGGGACGGTACGACGGCGATATCCGGCCGGGCCGCTGGCGCCGTAAAGTCATGACCGGGCGACCGGATGGATGGCCGCCAAGCACACACGTGCAAGCGGGTGTTCTGCCGCAACCCGTCCTCCTTGCGGGAAACGCCGGCCTAAGCACTCAAGCTTCGAGGCCGGCGATGCCTAGATCGATTTTCGATCCGAGCCTTGCGATCGGATCACTCCACCAGAGCCAGCACACGCAGCGGACTGCCCGAGCCGCCCTCGATCTTCAGAGGTGCAGACAGGATTAGTGCGCCCTGCGGCGGCAATTGGTCGAGATTCTTCAGACATTGCAGTCCGTAGCGATTTGCGCCGTGCATCAGCGTATGGCACGGATAGGCGAGCGGCCACGCATAGGACTGCCCGGCATCGGTGTTGATGGTCTCGACGCCGAAGCCATGCACGTCGCGTTGATGGATCAGCCACTCGACGGCTTCCTGTGTCGGACCGGGCGTGTGGGCGCCGTCGTCCCGCAAGTTGAGGAAGGCGGTGGCATCGTTGACGCGCCGCGACCAGTCCGTGCGAAACAAGACCCATGCCCCCGCCGGGATGCGGCCGTGCCGTTGCTCCCACGCCTCCAGAAAATCCACGGTCAGCAGCCAGTCGTCGTCACCCGCGACGTCGGCGCTGGCGTCCACCACCACGGCCGGAGCGACGAAGCTTTTCGGTTCGATGGTGTCGACGCTATTGTGCGGATGGTCGCGCCCCGTGATCCAGTGCGCCGGCGCATCGAAGTGCGTGCCGGTGTGCTCGCCGCACGTGAAGTTGTTCCAGTACCAGGCAGGCCCTGCCTCGTCATAGTGGGAAATGCGCTCGATCGTGAACGGCTTGACCTGGCCGAACTGCGGCGGCAGTTGCAGCGCCGGGAATGACGGCGACAACGTCTGCGTGAGATCGACGACGCGAATGGTACCGCGCGCCAGCCGCTCCGCCAGATCGGGCAAGACAGGATGATTCGTGTGCGCCATGAAAGGAAACCTCCAGTGATTTGATTGGGATCCGCAGCCTACGAAGCCGCGTGCACCGATGTGAACCGTCCCGCGTGAAAGACCAGCGGCGTACCCTGCTGACTAGCGGTTCGAACGACACGCCCGATCAGCAGGAGATGGTCGCCGGCGTGTCGGGAATGGTCGTGCGCACAGATCAGCGTGGTCATCGCCCCATCGATTGCGGGCACGCCTTCGGGCGCGTCTTGCCACGCCACGTCGGCAAACTTGTCGGGCATCCCGGCAGTCGCAAAACGCCGGGCCAACGCTTCCTGTTGACTGGCAAGAATGTGGATCGCGAAGTGTGTGCTGTCGCGGAACGCGGCCAGATTCGGCGAGTGCTCCACGAGGCTCCACAACACCAGCGGCGGATCGAGCGACAGCGACGCGAAGGAATTGATCGTCAGTCCGACCGGTCGCCCGTCGGGCGTGCGCGTGGTGACGATGGCAACGCCCGTCGGATAGCTTCCGAGCAGATTGCGCAGCGTTCTGGGCTCCAGATCGACACTGCCCCACGCGGCCGCATCGGCCGGTGCGGCGTCCGGGGACGCAATGCATTGCGACATGTCGTTCTCCTTACGCGATCGCCGAGACGGCCTCGTGACGTGCCAGGAAGCCCTCGCACGCCTGCTCGTCCGCCCACCACGGGAAATAGCTCGGCGGATAGTTGAACCCGTCGGCGATGACGCTCGCCAGCGACGGCAGGCTCCCGGCCGCGCCGAGCAGCTTCAGCACGTGGGGCGGCGGCGGCGTGAGCAGCGAATTGGTCCATTGCACCACCCAGCGCGCGTAGTCCCAGAATTGCTCGAAGGTCTGCTCCATCCAGTCGCGCGTATAAGGCTGCTCGCCGCGGGCGAGAATCGCATCGAGATAGACCTTGCACGCCTTCGTCGCATTGTTGGCACCCTGCCCCGTGATCGGATCGTTGGTGACCACGGCGTCGCCGAGCCCGAACACGAGCCGCCCGGAAGGCAGCGTCATGACCGGCTTGCGGACGGTGGGCGCGAACGCGCCGGCCAGAATGCCGTTGTCGTCGGTCAGCTCGACGTGCCGGGCGCGGTCGGCCTCCCACGGCAGGTACGTTTCGAGGAAGCCCTTGCTTGCGGCAAGGTGCTCGGCCGGCGTGCGGACGTCGCGCCAGCAATCCAGCGGGCCGCCGGGCACGCCCTCGAATACCATGATGTCGCAAGGGCCGGACAGCGTCAGCGCGGGGAACACGAAGTATTCGCCGACGCCGGGAATCAGGTTGAACGACACGCGCGAATAATCCGGCGCCTTCTCCAGGCCGTGCACGTAGGTCAGTGCGAGTGCGCGCTGCGGTTTGTCGAACGGCGAGCGCACGGCATCGCGCTCGAACAGGCGGACCACCTCGCCCTTGCCTGCGGCCAGGACAACGAGATCGTGATGGTCGGCAAGCGCTTCCAGTTCGGCGATGCCGGCATCCTGAATCAGCACCCGGCCGCCGCGCGACTCCACCCGTTCGAGCCAGGCGGGCACCTTCACGCGCTGATCCACCGATTGCGCCGGGCGATCGAGTCGTGCGCTCCAGTCGATGATCTTCGCCCCCTTCGATTCCGGATGGGGGACCGCGAAACCGATACCCTCGACGGGCGGACACGCGTCTTCCCATTGATTGAGGCCGAGGTCTCGCTCGATTTGCAGCGCAGGGTCGAACATGCACTGACTCGACATCACCTTGCCGCGACGAATGTCGTCCGGCGTGCGGTTGGTGACGACGGTCACCTCATAACCCTGGTCCAGCAGCCCGATCGCCAACGGCAAACCGGCCTGGCCTCCACCCACGATTGCGATTCGACGCATCGATGTTCTCCTTGATGAATATTTGATTGGTTCTGGAATGCCGATTATTCGGCGAGCCGCGGAATGGCGGGCCGGGCCTGCTCCGGACCCATCGCGGAATAGCCGCCGTCGACCGCATAGTCGGCGCCGGTGACGAACGACGCATGCCCCGACAACAGGAAAGCGACGACGTCCGCCACTTCCGACGGGTCGGCGACACGCCCGAGCAAGTGATAATCGGCCGCCACCCGATCCGTCTTGGCGCGATCGCCGTGGGTCAATTCGTCCATGACCCGCGACCAGGTCCACCCCGGCGAGACGGAATTCACGCGAATGCCGTCCGCTGCGAAATCCATGGCCATGTTGCGCGTGAGCTGGACGAGCGCGGCCTTCGAAACCGGGTAAAGCCATCGTCCGGTCTGCGCGACCCTGGACGAAATGCTCGTGAAATTGACGATCGAGCCACCGCCGGCCTTCACCATGTACGGATGGACGACGCGCGCGACCATGACCGCGCTGACCACGTTGACGTCGAGCGCCGTCAACCAGTCCCGGCGCCCCGACTGCACGCCGTTGTCGAGATAGGTTGCCGCGAGATTAACGAGGAAATCCACGCGGCCGAAGTGCTCGGCGACGGCAGCAACGCCCTGCTCGAGCTGCTCGTCGTTGACGATATCGACTTGCCAGAAGCGCGTTTGCGCCGGATCGGCCGACGTCACGCGCGCACCGCCCGCCGCATCGATGTCGAACACAGCTACCTTGACGCCGTAGCGCCGGAGTGCGTCGACCACGGCCGCGCCGATGATCGTCGCGCCGCCGGTGACGATGGCCACCTTGCCTTCAAGATCTTTCATGCGAATCCACCTTGCTCGAGGAAATGACACGTTCTTTGTGTGCAACGGACGCGAGCGCCACTCGACGGCTTCGGCCAGTCAACGGGTCAGAACACCGTACCCATGCACCGCCAGCCCGACCGGAGAGCGCTCGCTCATGTACGCCCGTCTGCTTGATTCGATAATGGATCGCCAAATCCCCTTGCATGTATCCGCATCGCGCAATGACTATCCGTCGTCTGCCGGTATTGAAAGGACATCAATCGTCATGCCATCAGGCATGATCCGGAACCAGAAAGACGGCAAGCGCAGCCAGCAGGCCCGCAACCGCGAAGATATGGAAGCAGGACGCCAGACTCACTTGACTGCTGACCAGGATGCCGCCAAGCAGAGGGCCGGCGATGGCACCCAGCCTGCCGAATCCCAAAGCGAGCCCGAGCGCTGTCGCACGAACGTCGACGGGAAAGTATTTCGATACGTACGCGTTCAGTACCAGCGTGGTAGAAATCGAGCCGATGCCAGCCACGCCGACAAGGCCATACGTCAGGAGGGTACCGGGACGGGTACTGAGAAGCGCAATGCTGAACGCGGCAATCAGGTACGAAATCACGATGACGCACCTTGATCCCCAGCGATCTGCTGCCGCGCCTGCGACCAGCGAGCCGACCGCAGCGGACAGGTTGAGAGCGAGAAGCAGCGCCAGGCTCGAAGCGAGCGGATAGCCGGCGCCTCGCATCATCTGCGGCAGCCACGTGTTCAGCCCGTAAATCAATAGCAAGCCCATGAAGAACGCTACCCAGAACAGCAGCGTCGCCCGGATACTTGATGGCCCGAACAGGCGGCCGATCGTTGCGCGAAGAGGGTGCGCACCCACCGATTGCGAATCCGCTTCGCCGTCGTACGGGTCGATGCCAAGACGCAACGCGAGCGTGTCGGCCTCCCGAAAACGCCGCTGGCTTCGAAGAAAGGCAATTGACTCGGGCATGCCCCACGCAATGAGAGGAACCGCGAGTAGCGGAAACGCCCCGATCCGGAAGAGCGCACGCCAACCGCTGTCCTTCAGAAGCCAGAGCGATAGCAACGCAATGGAAACTCCGCCCAGTGCGTAGCCCGAGTACATCAACGCGTAATTGAAGGAGCGCCGACGAACAGGTGAATACTCGATAGTCAGTGCCGACGCGGTTGGTATCACGCCTCCCAGACCCAATCCGCCCACGAATCGGCACCACCCGAACTCGGCGGGCGTCTGCGCCAGCGACGCCCAGGCCATCGTGACCGAAAAAATGCCGACACATGCAATGAGCGTTTTCTTTCGGCCAATCATGTCGGACAAGGTACCGACCAGTACGGCGCCGACCAGCATCCCGACAAGCGCGTAACTACCGAGCACACCGAACTGCGTTGGCGATAACCCCCACGTTCTCTCTTCGATCAGAGCCGGCAATACCGCACCGTAGATGCCTACGTCATACCCTTCGGCAAGAATGACGAAGAGGCAGATTGCTATCACGCGAGTCGTAACCGAACGCGGTATTTCCGGCGTATCAGACCGAGAATGGCTGCGCTCGGTTGAAAACACCACCCCTCGAATTTCACTCATGGAAACGTCGGCCTCGTTGCGTGACGGTGGAAGCAAGCTTCGGGTCAATCGGGTCAATCGGGCCGCCTAACTCCGCGGCCCGTCCGCTCATGCAGCGTCTACACGAGACTCGCTTCGCAAACCGCGGGCTTCCAGCAGCGGCAGCACTTCGTCGCGGAAATACGGAAACTCCTGAACGTAATCCACGAACGACAAGGTCGTTCCCTTGAAACCGGCTTCGGCCAACGCCTGGATGCCGTCGGCCACCTGCTTCGGCGTGCCGACGAGCGGAAATCCGCCGTGCCCCGCCGCCATTCGGTCGCGGATCAGCGCAAGCAGATCGTGCGGAAACGATTGGGCATTCGCAAATTGCAACGCGACGAGGTTGTCGACGGCGCCCCAGTCAGCGTGCGTCTGCGCGAAATGCTGCAAGTAGTCGCGCGCCTCGCGCTCCGTCGGGCGACAGACGACATGCGAAAACGTCAACACCTTCATGTCCCGCCCGCTCGCCAGACCGCGCGCTTTCAACTCCGTCACCTCGGCACGGGAGCGCTCCAGGTCGATCGCGGGCGTAAACAGAAAATCGGCGTTGCGCACAGCGAATTCGCGACCTTCGCCCGACCCCGCCGCATTGAGAATCGGCGGGCGCTCGGTACCCCATGGGGTCGGCAGCCCATAGGCCCCTTTCAGCGAAAATGCATCGCCATGCCAATCGAATGCGCCGTCGCCATTCCAGAGCTTGCTGACGATGTCGAACCACTCTTGCGCGTACGCATAACGGGTGTCGTGACGATCGGATAGCGCAAGACCGAGCGCCTCGTACTCCGGCCGGTTCCATCCCGCGACGATATTCAACCCGGCGCGGCCGCGGCCGATCTGGTCAAGCGTGGCGATCTGCTTCGCGACGACGACCGGATGATTCGCAGCCGTGTGCACCGTAGCGAAAACGGTCAGACGCCGCGTCTTGGCCAGGATGCCGGCCGCCCAGGTCGTCGTTTCGAGCACGGAGCCGTGGAAGTCCGTCTCGCCGCCATAGCCGATCCATCGTGCGATCGGCAACATGAAGTCGATGCCCGCCTCGTCGAGCATGACGGCGAGTTTTTCGTTGTTCTCCCACGAATTGTTCCAGCGCTCCGGAATTTTCGTGACCGACATGCCACCCGAGCAATTCGTCGCGAATGTGCCGAGAATGAAGTCGCTTGAAGACAGAATCCTTCTCATCGTTTCACCTTCAGGTAAGGCGTTGTACACAAGGCCGTTTACGCACGGTTCAAAAGAGATGCCGGATGCCGGCGCGCAATACCGTCTGATTCCGGCCGTCCGACGGGCCGAACAAAATGACTTGCGCCTGCGCGCCGTTGCCGCTCGCTCGCTGGTAGGTGACGCTCGTATAAACGTCCGTCCGCTTCGACAGCGAATAGTCGAGCGTCAGGTTGACCTGGTGTGCCTTGTTTCCGTTGAGCGCCGCATTGCCGTCCATGAACTGATAGGCGGCAGCGGCCCGGAACGCGGGGCTGAATCGATACATGCCGCCCACCTCGTAGACGTCGACGCGCCCCCCGGTGTAGGTATTTCTCGTGGACGTGTAGAGCGCGTCGAGATAGACGGGCCCGAGGAACACGCCGCCACCGATGCCGAAGTTGCGGATTCCGGCATTGCCGCCGTTGATGCCCGGGTAACGCACGTAGGTATACGCGGCGTCGATATTGAAGAGATGATTGCCGTAATCGATTGCGAAACTTTGTGCGCTATTTTGCGAGATCGCGCCCGCAACGCCGCCGAATCCGTACATGGCGCCGAAACTCAGGCCATTGAAGTTGGGGCTCTCGTATTTGACGGAATTCGAAATGCGCTCGCCCGACACGCGGTCGAAATCGAATGCACCGCTCGGCTGGTTCGGGATGCCCAGCCCGTTGAACGGGCCCTGCCGCAGATTCTGCAGCGAGATGAACGGGAACTCCGGGCCGTAACGCTTGACGGCCAGCGACGTGAACATGAAATCGTACTGATTGCCGGCGGTCAGGCTGCCCCACGTGTTGTCCGTCAACCCCACATAGGCCTGGCGGCCGAACAGTGTCCCGATCGAGGCGCCGTTGCCCGCGTTGAATTGACCTTCGAGCACGAACGTCGCAGCGAGCCCGCCGCCGAGGTCTTCCTTCCCGCGAAATCCGAACAGGTTCGGTGCCAGGACGCCGGTCCCGAGTGACACCTGGCTCTTTCCGCCCACGTTCGTCGCATAGTCGATCCCGGAATCGATCACGCCGTAGATCGTGACGCTGCTTTGCGCATGCGCGGCAATCGGTTGACACGCGCACGCAGCCGCTACCCAAACGCCTGCGACTGCCGACCGGCGCTTTACATTCTCCCCTTTCATCCCTGCTCTCCTCACGCTGAATTGGATCGTTGGCCTTTGCGCCCGACATCACACTGGATGTCAGCGAGCACGTCTGGATCATCGAAGTCCAAAAGTCGTCTCGCTATCCGATTCCCGCAGCGTTCGTCCGACGGACGAAGAGGGGTACGTTCTATTTCACCGACTGGAGTGAGGTTACCGCCGTCAATCGCGCGATGCGTTCAGCGTGTCCTGCGGACGCACGCCGAACCGGCGACGGTAATGGGATGCGAAATGGCCGTAATGCGCGAATCCCCAGCGCATCGCGACATCCGTCAGGCGCAGCGTCGCCGGATCGCCGGACTTGAGCTCGGCATGTACCGCCTTGAGGCGAAGCTCCCTCAGATACGACATCGGCGTCTGGTCGTAGGTCTGACGGAACGCATAGAACAAGGCACGCGGACTCACGCCGACCGTACGCGCGACCTCCTCGACCGACGCGACATCGGCAAGGTGCGCACGCATGTAGTCTTCTGCCCGCTTCACGTAGGCGGGTCGTACCACCCTGCGCGCCGGCATTGCGGCGAGATGTTCGGAGCAGTTGCTTGCGTGGGCGAAAAGCAGGGTATCGATCAGCATGCGCTCGCACCGCTCCGCGTAGGCAGTCGTGCAGAGCAGTTCCGGGAAGGCGATGCTTCCTTCGAGGATGTAGTTCAGTGCACCGCACCATGCCCGCCCCGCCGGGCCGCTCAGGTCCAGTTCGGGTTGAAAGCGCAAGCCCTTTTCCGGGAGCAGGTCGATATGCTCCACGCACGCCTTCTCCATGGTCGGCTGTTCGATACGAACAATGATTTGCCGGAGCTCCGTGGAGAACTTCATCTGCGTGGCCTCCTGCGGCGACAGTACCGCGGCCACGCCCCGGCCTCCCGACACCTGGTGCGCACCGAACGTGTAGTGCCCCGCGCCGTGGACGGGCATCTGAATCAGCGTGAAATCTCCGAGTTCGCCTGGATCGACGCTGACTTCCGCGCCATATTGGAGGTAAAAAATCCGCAGGTTTCCGATCTTCAGCGAACGGAACACGGCGTCGAGCGCATGCGCAGGCCCGGCGACCGACATCCTGTGCGGCTTGAATGCGCGCCCCACTCCATCGATAACCTGATCGGGATCCATCCTGCCCTGGAACTCGACATTGAAATGGCGGAACGCGTCCGGCGTGCCGTCGAAGAACTGGGGATGAGTGTTCATAGCTTCACGCGACGCAGGGCTGATGGCACGATGCAGTGTAACGACACCGGAGCGCTTCTCCGAATCGATCAATATCCGGCGGCCGAATAAAATGCCTTATCGCGACGCATAGCGTCCCGATGGCCAACCTCCTGCCGCCGTCACATCCGACCCTACGGCTCGCCATGGATACTGCTCGCATCGATCTGAACCTGTTACGCGTCTTCCACGCCATTCTGGAAGAGCGAAACCTGACGCTCGCCGCCAGCCGGCTGGGCCTGTCCCAGCCCGCAGTCAGCTACACGCTGGGCCGGCTGCGGGCGCTCCTCGACGATCCGTTGTTCGTCCGCGCCGGCAACGAAATGCAGCCGACCTCGGCCGCGCTGGAGCTGCGCGAGCCACTGAGGCAAGCCATGTCGGCGGCCGAGCATGCCTTTCAGTTGATGGCGCCGTTCGATCCGGCGACGAGCACGCGCGTGTTCCTGGTTTCCATGTCTGATATCGGGGAACTCGCGTTCCTTCCGCCGTTGTGCGCCGCACTGGAGCAGTGCGCGCCGCGCATTCGCCTGGACGTCCAGTCGGTGCCGAGCGTGCAGATAGAGGAATCGCTCCGCGTCGGAAAACTCGATCTGGCGATCGGCAACCTGCCCATGTTGCTCGATCGGACTCCCCATCATCGCTTGTTCCATGAAGACTACGTCTGCATGACCCGGCGCCGCGACGCATTGCCCGACGCCGTGCTGACGCTCGAGCAGTACCTTGCACTGCCGCACGTTCTCGTCGGATCCGTCGAAAGCGCACATCATCAGATCGAGGCGCAGTTCCAAGAGAAGCACATCCATCGCCAGATCGCGTTGCGCGTTCCGCACTTCACGGTCGTGCCGCACATCCTTGCCAGGACGGACTGGATCGTGACACTGCCCCGACGCACCGTCGACTGGCTCAATCCCGACAACAGGTTTGCCGTCTACGACCTGCCGATCAACATCCCCGAGGTCACCGTCACCGTGCATTGGCATGCCAACTCGGACAATCATGTCGCGAACCGCTGGCTACGCAACCTCGTCATCCGCACGCTCAGTGACGAGTCGGCCTGAACGCACCGCCGCGCACCGGCCAACTAGTCCGACGGCCACTCAGGTCAGTCGATTAGCCATCATCCAGCCCGACGCACCGCCAAGCCCCGGCCCCGGATGCGTCGATGCCCCAATCTGGTACAAGTTGCGAAATGGCGTGCCGTGCCCGCGACGGCCTTTGTCGCCCGCGAACGGACGCAGCCAGAAAAATTGGTCGGGCGAACAGACACCGGAATACGGATCGCCGCCGACCAGGTTGCAATTGAGCGCCTCCAGATCGGCCGGCGAAAAGGCCCGGCGCCCGACAATCTTCTCAGACAGGCCCGGCATCACGGTTTCCAGGCGGCGCTGCACGCGATCGGCGACCTGTTCGCGTACCGCGTCGGTCCAGTGACCGTCGACCGGCACCTCGATTTCTCCCGCCGCGTCGCCGCGCAATCTCGACGGCATTTCCTGCATCTGGATCCACAGTATCGCGCCGCCAGCCGGCGCCCGGCTCGGATCGACGGCGGTCGGTTGACCGATCGCGATGGTCGGATGCGCCGGAATCAAGCCATTGTTGGCTTGCGTCACCGACATGCAGACCGTCTCCAGGCTCTCCGTCAGATGAACGAGCGGCACACGGCCGAGCTCGGCATCGCACCACTGCGGCGGCGACGAGAGCGCGAAGTGGATCTGCATGTCGCCGCGCCCGAAGCAATAGGCGTCGGCGCGCTCGCGCCATGGCTCGGGCGCATCAGGCAACAGGCGGCCATATAGCTGCTTCGGGGTGACGTTGCATACCACGGCTTCGCGGGCGCGCCACGTTCGTCCACCGGCGCTTACGCCGACGGCGCGCCCCCGCTCCACGATCACACGCTCGACGTCCGTCCCAGTCACGAATACGCCGCCGTTGCGCTCGATGATCGTACGGAACGCCTTGACGATATTTCCACTGCCCCCCTTGACGACCGGCATCCCACCCGCGATCACGGCCGCGAACGTCAGCTTGCCGATCAGCGCGGAGCACGCATCGTCCGGCCCGAGCCCCGTGTGCAGCGCCCAAGGCGCGATGGCCGCGCGCGCGAGATCGGAACCGAGCGTGCGATTACCCCAGCGCCGAAAATTCTCGAGCGCGGCGCCGACGAAAGCAACAAGCCCGTCCGTCCCGCGGCGGCGCCATTCGCGCCACATCAGCTTGACCATGTTCCAGCCGTACGGATTCTCCCCCAGCAAGCCGAACGTCAGCCCCGCATCCTCCCCGAACAAACGCTGCGCCATTGCGCCGAACGCCGCACCGTCGCCGGCACAGGCTGCGTCGAGGCGGCGTACCGTGTCGTCCAGGTCCTGACGAAACGCCATCGCGCGGCCATCCGGCGTCACGATGCCGGTCGCATAATCGCACTGCGCGAACGCAAGCCCTGCCGCCTGAAGTTCATCCTTGAGCGCCGCGTATGCCGGACTTCCGACAAAGAGCGGATACCACGACGACAGCACGTCGTGGATATAGCCAGGAAACAACTCCTCGCTGCGAATGCAGCCGCCCGGTTCGGCATTGCGCTCGATCACCGTGACCCGCTTGCCGCGCTTCGACAATATCGCCGCGCACACCAGCGAATTCATGCCGCTGCCCACGATGACAACGTCGGTCTCTTCTTGCATCTGATTGCTCTCTGTTTATCGTCCTATCCTCGACGTGCGTATAACGGCGCGTCGGTCCCATCCATGAACGGCAGATGTCCGTATTCGACCAGTTCGAGCTGATTGCCGAACGGATCGAGAAAATAGTTCACCCGAAGCCCGGCGCACGGCCCGCTGTCGATCGCGATCGGGCCCACCATCACCCGCACGCCACGCTCGCGCAGGAACGAGAGTGCCGCGTCGAGGTGCTCGACCTTCAACGCGATATGGCTCGCCCCCACGTCGCAATTGCGAGGCGGCGTCGTACGCGCGTCATGCGGCCGCTCGTAGCGGAACAGCTCCAGCATCAGGTTGCGGCCGAGCGCCATCATCACGAAATTCAATCGCGCGCCGGTAATGTTCAGATGCGCGTGGGTCCAGTCAGTGCCGTCCGGCATCGACGGTAGTTCGTCGGCATCGAACGGGCCCATCCGGTAAAGCTCGATCGCGCCCAGCACATCGCGGTAGAAGCGGACCGCTTCATCGAGATCCGGCACGGTCAACGCCACGTGGTCGACGTGCATCAGGCCAGGCAGGCATTCATGCGTCATGTTGTGTCTCCGGTCTTGTCATGCGCAGCGAAGGGGCGCGTGGCATTCCAGTCGCCCTTTCGCGGCGGCGGCAGTGATGCAGTATCGTGCTCAAACCCTGGCGGAAGCCGGCCGGCCGGCATGAGCGGGCCGAAACACCGTCAGACGCAGCACCGGATACAGCACCAGGCAGATGCCGACCGTGGCGATTGCCTCCACCGGTATGAAGCGGCCGAGGTAGTAGTGAGAGGCGACCACTGCCACGACCAATGTCACAACACCGGACCAGTTGACGATCTCCGCAGGGCGGTCCAGATCGGTGTCGAGATCGCGCGACACACGCCGGACGATAAAGAAATCGGCGACGATGATGCCGGCAAATGCCGTCGTCAGCACGCCGAGAATCGTGATCCAGGAATTGACCAGCACGAGGATCTTCCCGTAGAGCATCAGCAGGCCGATGACGTTGGCGGCAATTACGAAGGCTAGCCGCCCCGGCCGGACATTGAGCGCATCGAAGAGATTGGACAGGGACAGCGACGCGCTGTAAGTGTTGATGACTTGCGCCTTGCTTTGCGCCAGCACCATCAGCAGCGCCCCCAGCGCGCCGCCGAACACGACGAACGCGGCCGTGACGCTGTCAGGGCTCTGCAAGGATGCGTGCAGAGCCGCCTCGTGCGTCATGCCCGCCGTGCGCATATAGAAATCCACCAGCGCCGGAATCCCCGCATACATGATGATCCCGCCGAGACCGAGCATCAACACGTCCATCATGAGGTTGCCGATCAGTGCCGCAAATCCGATGTCCCGCGACCGGCGTGCGTATCGGCCCAGGTCGGCGTCGACGAGCGCGAGCGCACCGGCCGATCCGATGAGAACATTGACGGCGAAGACGAATTTGTTCAGATCGCCTTCGACCCCCATCGACTTGAGGACATCGACCGGAAACTGGGAACCGAACGAGAAGAGGTTCGAAACGGCGAGGCCCGTACCCGACACGACATCGTGAGCGATGTAGGCGAGTACCGCCAGAAACAGGACCAGTGTGACTGACGAGACCCGTGCGATCAACGCGAAGCCATAGGCGGTAAGCAGCACCCAGGCGACGGTCAGCAAGCCGTAGATGACGATCCGCGAAACGATCGTGTCAGCGATGCCGAAATAGAAGATGAAGCCGCGGTACAGCAACGCGTTCTCGAGCGCGAGAAAGCCGATGATCATGAAGGCGAAGATCAGCGACGAGATGATGGACCCCTTCTGCCCGAAGCCGAAGTAGCGCGACATCACCGTGCTGGAAAGTCCCGATCGATAGGCGACGTGACCGCACGCCCAGCCGAGCAGCGCGCCGGCGATCGTCACGGTCACGCCCGCGAGAATGGCGATCTTGAAACCCGCGACAAACGTCACGAGGGCGCCGAGGAACAGCTGAACCAGCGTCGTCACGATTCCCGCGGTATTCCATGACAACGCAAGCCAGCCCTTCCGTTCGTTATCGGGCACACGCTCCAGCGCATGATCCTCCATCGCCGCACTTAGACTCTCGTCCTTCATATCTCACTCCTCATTGATACTGCCTTTGCATGCGGCGCCCGCTCGGTCAGCCTTCAGCCAACCATGACATGTGGCCCCGCCCCCTTGTTTGACCGTATCGTCGAGGTCCACAATTTCGTTGGATATCCGGATCAGGCAATCGATATCCCGGGAATGAAAAAAGGTAATGCCACGGGCTCATGGTTCTCCGATACGCGGCATGCCGGCGGCGGCAACCAGCCGAGCCTCCGGCCCGTTCCGGCCCATCTCGGCGAACAGCGCGTCGGCAAATCGCTCGAGAGCCTCGACGGATCCGTGCACGCTCCGATATTCTTCGCGCCCGATCCTGGCATCCAGCGTCACCTGCATTCCGCAATGACGAGCAAGATTCAACACGTCCATGGCATTTACTCCAAGGCTTTTACCCGCTCACGCGGCGAACAAGCGAGAGGACATTGCAAGCCCCCGCTCTTCCTGCGGAAAGACGTCCCAGGTTCCGTCATCGTGGAAAAAGAAGTACAGGGCAGCTCCATCGTTCCGGCAAGGCAACTCGATGCGAACGTACTGCCTCCGATTTCCGGAGATCCCGCAGGCCTCGCTGATTCGCAGGTTCAAGGGAAAATCCGTACCGAGCCATTTCTCGACGATCCGCCGCAACCCGCGCGTGTTCGCATCGACATCACCCACCCTCACTTCGACCGTGTTCATTGCAAACTCCACCGCGAGCCGGACGATTACGTTTGCGCCCGCTGCAACCCTCGCTGCCTTCGAGGTAACTCAAAGATAGGTGGATGGGTAAAATCGGCGTTATCCGGCCGTAGCAGCAACTATCCGTTGACTGCACAAAGCGCGGCTTCGCAAGACTCTGGTCAGACAATTTCCACTTCCCCGACATGCGAGGTGTCAAGGTGGGAGCTATCATGGGCGCATTGGCGCGGCGGCGGCGCGGCCGAACTTGCGAGTCCAAACTGAGAAACCGATCAGTTCCAGCTCTTCGTCCGAAAAAGCGCGACGAATTGGCCCGCTCTACGATCTGCGGCAGGTTCTCTGTCACCGGGGTAACCGCCGGCAAAGGGTCGAGATACACTTGCCTCAAGTGTCCTTACCGAAGGAAACGACGCCCGCTTTTGAGGTAAATGGGAGTCGGATCGGTCGACGTTGACTGCCGGCTTCGCTTGGTCTTATGAGAGTGTTACGAGCAGCCAGCGAGGCTGACCGATCGCTTTCTCCAATCCTCAAGCGCGAGATCCTGTTATGCAGGACCACCTCCCGCGCATTTGCGAGAAGTTGTCAGACATCGCGCTTCCGCAGTGATTAGCGATAGACCGATGGCGGCTGCGCGCATCGGTCGCTCGTGGCAGGCGGCTGGAGCAGCAGCTTGCCGTGACGGTGCGTAGGGCGTGAGCCATTGGGTGAGCCAGAGGGCTACCAGCTGGCTGACTGGCCCGCACAACTTCAAACCATTGGCTTCAGACTCCGAATCATCAAAACGCTTCCGAGCGACATGTTCGGTCGCATGGTTGAACGCTACCCTCACTCGCTCAACTCACCAAGCACGCTGCACGTTTCGGGTACCGAGGCGCAGCTCAACTACACGCACGGCGCCTTGCGCGGACACGAGCAACGAGAGCTATCCCTCGCGACCATTCACAAGATCTTGAGCGAGGCGGGTGTAAAGCCGTTGGTTCGATCTAGGCGACCGACGCAGCCAAAACGCTATAGCCGGCCGGTGCCTGGAGACCGTGTCCAGATGGACACGATGAAAATCGCTCGAGGTACGTACCAGTACACGGCGATCGACGACTGTTCGCGATTCCGGGTACTGGCGATCTACCCACGCAGAAATGCCCGAAATACGCTGCTTTTTCTTGATCGCGTCATTGAGGAGATGCCGTTCCCGATTCAGCGTATCCAGACCGACCGAGGCGGTGAGTTCTTCGCCGAGTCAGTGCAGCGGCGCTTGATGAGCGAGTGCATCAAATTCCGACCGATTCCGCCCCGTTCGCCACACCTCAACGGCAAGGTCGAGCGTTCACAGCTCACCGACCTCGACGAATTCTGGTCGGATCATCCACCGACCGGGGATGCGATCGACCAACGAATTGAGGAGTGGCAGTTCGACTATAACTGGCGGCGCCCGCACGGCTCACTTGGCGGCAAAACGCCCATCGATCGTATCGCGGAGTTAAGCGAAATTACGCCTCTCGCGGAGGAGGTGGAAAGTGCCTACGACGAAACGAAAGAACGAATTCGCCATCGTGAATGGCGGGTCGACAAGACCCTCGCCGAACATCACCGGCGCGTGGTGGAGCTCGCGTCTCATCCACATCTGTAAGCGCCGTTCGATGCCGGCAATCTGCTTATCCAGCTCCGCCAGCCCGCTCCACTGCTCGCGCAGCGTGTCGATCAGGATCGCCGGCAGACGATCGACCAGTCGCTCCAGTACGCTCGGTATCGCTTTGTCCAGCGCGGCTCGGCCTTTGCCCATCACTTCGCCGTACTCGGTCAGCAGGCCGCGCAGGCCGTTGATCTGCATCGTGCGGAACTTCACCAGTTGCTCGCGCATCCGGTGCAGACTCAGCACCGCCTGTTGCGTTTCCGTCTTCACCGCGACCGACCTTTCTGCGTGCTGCACGGCAAGCCAGATCGCTTTCGCATCGACCGCGTCGTTCTTGTTGCCCATCACGAACGCCTTCACGAATTTTCCCGGCATCAGCTTCACCTCATGGCCCATCGCCGTGAGCTTGCGGGCCCAGTACTGCGAGCCCCCACAGGCTTCCATCCCGATCAGGCAGGGAGCCCGGTTCGCGAAATGCTCGAGGAATACAGCACGCTTCACCGGCTTGTTCACGATCTCGCCCGTCTCTGCGTCGATGTAATGGAGTTGCATCACGTTCTTTGCAATGTCCGCACCCACTGTCATATGCGTCATGTCGGAGCCTCCGGTTTGCCAGGAAACCCTCTATGGTCTTCCATCTGGGCACTCTGATGCCGTCGGCCCGTGAGGCTCCGCCTTCCTGCCGGCTCCCACCGATCACGGGTGGGAGGCGTTCATATCATTTACTATGTTCCCCTTCAGTTCTCGCGATTGAGCGCCACAACGTCGACGAGATGTCACGCGGTCCTGTAAGTCTGCCGTCGCCGCAAAAAGGGCCTATGTTGAGCCACCCGTGCAGTCGGCGCGGTGTTCGTCCGTGGTCGTCCCTTGGTCTTCTGTCACCAGCAGGGAAAGCGCCAACGTCAGGTCATTCAGTCGACTCGCATTGAGTGGATTCCCACCTCAATTTGAAAGCTTCATGAAATGATATCGCTTTCCCTTTCCACAGCGACCTAGTACGCACATTAACGTAGAAATACTAATCAATTTTCTTGGCGGGAAACTTTTGCACGCCCCTGCTGACTCCCCAGGCCCCTAACGCAGCAGAAAATAAAGGTGATTGATATCAACCAGTTATTTCACTTTTCCACATAGCGGAATACGAGGTGTGGTCTTTTTTGAACATTTCAGCCCCCTTCTCATAAGTGCGACCTTTTTTGTATGTCGACAACATCACATGACCCTGTAAGCAGGGCGCTCAAATATATCGTTAATTCACGATATACATTTCGAGCATTGACGATTCTAAATTTTCCGGACCAACACGCGACGCTTTCCCGTTCTTGCACTGTTGATTATCCACACGAAATCTATTTACCCGGCCTCGCAAAAATTGAAAAATTACGATCAATCAAGGCCATGCTGCTCTTATTCATCATGCCGAGATCCATTCCATAGTTAGCACGAGCAACAAAGACCCTCAATGAAATAATTTTAAGAAAACCAAAAAATAACTCCACTTCAACCCCATAAAAAAATTATGCAATTTTCGCGAAATTGTGTATGGTTTATGTATTCGACAGGCAGCGCTAGCCGATAACACTGCGCCCAGGAGACGTAGAAGTTGGCGACCAAGGATCTCAATCTATGCTGTGCCTCCCCTTTATTCCACCTGCTTATCCCGACGAGATACTAGGTTCTTGGCTTGCCCGTGTCCGTTTGCACAATGGCGTGCGTGGATGGAGAACGCAATTAGAGGCCGTTGGACTCGCCACAAGGACGCCCCCCTCTCTGTTCGACATCGCACCTTACTCCAAAGCCATTGAAAATCTTTTAGAATCTCTTTACATTTCCTATGAGGAAACTTTATTGACGCTCACAACGTTACCCTACCGACTTACTTTTGGCGCAGCCAATCTGATTGAAGGGCATCTCCCGGGAGCTCCGTCGCTGCCAAAGCTAATCGTGGACGGCGATACACCTTCTGAAACACTCCGTTGCATAACCAACAGTCACCGCAGCAACTTCAAGCTCAGATTCTGCCCTCTATGCATTGCATATGATTATCGGACATATGGTGAACCTTTTTGGCACCGCGCGCATCAACTCCCCAATATTTTATGGTGTCCACAGCATAGGATTCAACTATATAGCGAATGCCCGAACTGCCACCGATTTGAATCTAATTCAAGGAGATATTTTATTGAATTACCTTGCCTACGGTGCAAATGCGGCCACGATCTTTCAACCAAAATCACCCCACTAAAAATCAACTCCGCGCTTAGCCGACTCACAAAAATTAGCACCGACGCATTAAACAATAAGATATCATTTCATTCGTTGCATCACATAAAATCGGCCACTGAACAGCTGATTCTTCCAATTGGTTATACCGGAACATTACGAACGGCATTTGGAGATGCAAATCGCTCCGTAGGAAATGGATTGCTGCAGTTTCCCCTCACCAATCTACAATTATCATTGAGTTTCAACAAATCGCTCTGCCATGCAACCGCCCGAGAATACTGTGCCTTGCTCGCTGCAACACATATCGATCTAGATACGATCCACACGATAGCATCTCTTCAAAAAAATTCAGACCATTCACCAACAAACTCACTCAATTCCGAAGAAATTACGATAGAAAAGACGCGAATCATTCTCACCGAAAGAATGAAGAAAAATCCACAACTGTGCGCGTCACATTTCCACCAATATTATTGGTTTGCGCGCCTTTACGACAATCAATGGCTTAAGTCCCAAAGACCCCATTGCAGAGCAAATCATCCAATCCCATCTTACCAAGATGACAGAAGAGCCATTGAGAAATTGATCACCAAGGCAAAGGATAAATCGCTATGGCAATATGTCGCATACAGTCGTGCAGGCATGCGCGCACGTCTTCGAGATCGCGACTGGTTTAACATTCGCTACCGACAAGCGCTCAGAGCCATACAAGCAGCCAAGAGAGCAAATGAAAGCACCATCGCGAAGCGCAACATCGGGATTGTGAATAAATCATTCCATAAACTGTCAAATCATACCGAACGACCAATATTCATCACCACGCAAAAATTGGCTGAGCTTGCGCATTTAACTTCAAGTCAGGTAGCTACCACCCTATCTCACTGCGCCGATCTTCACAAGGCGATTAATGAACACAATACAAATCTCCCCCTCCTCCGAATTCAATGGGCGATCGATCAATCGCCACACAATGTAAAGCATATAAAAATTCACTCCATACTGAAAATTGCGAGAATCTGGAACACCTCAAAAAATCGCTCTATTGCGAAGATGTTACTCTCCACACACCAATGATAATCCGCAAGCAGCCCAAAGTCCCCGCCGGCCGGTTATCAGCGCCTATGCGATCACCATGAAACTAAACTATCGTAAATTGTCGCAAAAAGCATGGACTATCGCTCGGCACCTCAACCCACCACTCACTGCAAACCCGTAAATCACCCAATTGACTGAAATCAAAGGCAACCCGTAAATTCAACCGGCGCTTCATCGTGGGTATCTGCCACTGCAAGAGAGTACCGCGCTCCATACATTGTCATAAATATCCATAATGAACACTGCTTTGTCACTCGCGTTGCACGGCTACTCTTAACTGGCATCGCGGACGTCGAAAATTTCCATAATAATTGTCAGCCAAAGAGCGCTCGGCGTGGATCCGGCGATCGTCGATCGGGTCGCCAAAAGTCACCACTGGTTCGACTCGCGCGCGGATCTGCTCCAGCGTTTCGCCGAAGCCGGTCTCGATCCCGAGGCGCCGCTCAATCAGCAGTGGGCCGCGTTCGCCGCTCAGCTGCTCGGCTACCCGCGCCATCTGTCGCAGCATTCGGGTGGCTTCGTGATCAGCCGCGGCAAGCTCACGCGGCTCGTGCCGGTCGAGAATGCCGCGATGGAAGATCGCACGATCATCCAGTGGGACAAGGACGATATCGAGGCGCTCGGCATCCTGAAAATCGACGTGCTCGCGCTCGGCATGCTATCGATGGTGCGCCGCGCGCTCGACATGATCTCGGAGAAGCGCGGCGAAACGTTCGAGCTGCAGGACATACCGGCCGAAGACAAGGCCACCTACGACATGCTCTGCGACGGCGACAGCATGGGCGTATTCCAGGTCGAGTCGCGCGCGCAGATGTCGATGCTGCCGCGCCTGCGGCCGCAGTGCTTCTACGATCTCGTGATCGAGGTTGCGATCGTCCGGCCGGGGCCGGTTCAGGGCGGCATGGTCCATCCGTTCCTGCGGCGCCGGCAGGGGCTCGAGCCCGTCACCTACCCGTCGCCCGACGTCGAGAAGGCGCTGAAGCGCACGCTCGGCGTGCCGATCTTCCAGGAGCAGGTGATGCAGGTCGCGATGCTCGCAGCCGGCTTCTCGGCCGGCGAAGCCGACCAGCTGCGGCGCGCGATGGCGGCCTGGAAGCGCAAGGGCGGCCTGGAGCCGTATCACGAACGGCTGGTCAGCGGCATGCTCGCGCGCGGCTACGATCACGAGTTCGCCGAGGCGATCTTCGCGCAGATCAAGGGCTTCGGTGATTACGGCTTCCCGGAAAGCCACGCGGCCAGCTTCGCGCTGCTCGTCTACTCGAGCGCGTGGTTGCGCCGGCACGAGCCGGGCGTCTTCCTCGCTGCGCTGCTGAACAGCCAACCGATGGGCTTCTACACGCCGTCGCAGCTGCTGCAGGATGCGCGCCGGCGCGGTGTCGAGGTGCTGCCCGTCGACGTGAACGTGAGCACGTGGGATTCCGCGATCGAAGGGCCGACAACATCGGCGCCCGTGCGGCTCGGTTTCTCGCTGCTGCGCGGCATGCGCGAAGACGTGGCTGGCCGCATTGAGCTCGCGCGCGCGGTGCGACCGTTCGTAGACGTCGCGGATCTCGCGCGGCGGGCGCAGCTCGACCGGCACGACCTGCAGGTGCTCGCCCGCGCGAACGCGCTGCGCTCGCTCGCCGGCGGCAATCGTCGCGCCGCGCTGTGGTTGGCGGCCGCGGCGATTCCCGATCGGGATCTGTTGCGCGGCACTGAGCGCGACGACGCCGTGCCGGCGCTGCCGCAGGCGTCGGAAGGCAAGGAGATTGTGACCGACTATCGCGCGATGGGCTTCACGCTCGGCCGGCACCCACTGGCGCTGCTGCGCGATCGTCTGACGCTCGATCGTTTGCAGTCGGCCGAGCAGCTGGCAACGTTACGCAGCGGCCAGCTCGCGCGCGCATGCGGACTGGTCACCGTGCGACAACGGCCGGGCACGGCGAACGGCGTGCTGTTCATGACGCTCGAGGACGAGACGGGCCAGGTGAACGTGATCCTGTGGCCCGGTCTGCTGGAGAAGTTTCGCAAGGAGGCGCTAGGCGCGGCGCTCCTCGCGGTCTACGGTGTATGGCAGGCCGAGGGTAAGGTGCGGCACCTGATCGCGAGCAAGCTCGTCGACCGGAGCGAATTGCTCGGCTCGCTGCCGACGACAGCAAGGGAGTTTTGTTGATCTACGATCCGTAGTCGATTGCGTTTGATTCTTGTGCCCTTTCCGATAAACCGGGAAGGCGCCCCAAGCGACGTCCGCGCAGTACGCCGTGCGACGTCGATCAGCAGCGAAGTCCGTATGACCTAGTTGCTATTTGGCGAGCGCGGATTGCCCAGAGCGTTGCCGGGAGCCAACCCACGAGACTCAACTGAAGCACCAGACAAACGACGCCGGCTCTAGGGCGCCGAATTGTCAAAAAAGTCAACCACGGAAACACGGCAGCGATCGCAAGCCATTTCAGCCCTTGCTGCAGCTTTCGATTTACCACCATCCGTCAGATACCTCACTCTCTCCTGGGTACGCGCGAGTGCCCTTGCATTTTGGATACGCAGAGCATCCCCAAAAAGCGCTTCCGCGTCGAAGCGAACTCCGCCTACGCATGGGGTGCCCGCAGTCCGGGCAAGACGGCGCGCTGCCTTCCGATATTGAAGTCGTACCCGAGCTACGCTGTACTGACCTTACCAGTTTCAGCAAGTCGTTGCCGCTGACCAACTCGATGCTCTTACCGCCAGCAAACGCCTGCGCGTCTCGCGTGAATTTTCCCACACAAACGATTTTCACGCCCGACGCCCGATGATGGAGCATCAGGCCGGCCATTTCGCGCACGACGCTCGCGCCCACGCTATTCGCGCGCCAATGCTTGCATTGCACGAGGACCTTCTCGCCTGGCCGCATCAACACGAGATCAACCCCTCCGTCGGCTCCTCCCTGGCCGACGACATCTACAACATATCCAAGTCTCCTGTAGGCCTCACCGACGAGGCGCTCGAACTCTCTCCAGCTCAACGACCTCAGACTGTTGAGGTTTCGCTGCGAGTCCAGCAGCCGGCCGCGCGAATCCGCCCGCGACGCGGCAATCAGGCCGAACAGACAACTAGTGGCCGCCAGCGCAAGGGCGACCTGCAGGGACCACCGCGACGCGAACAGTAGCGTAAGCGCACCCGATCGAGGACGGTGCGCGGAGACTGCTGCGTGATGCAAGGCAATCCACACCGTGAGGACAGTGAGCCCTAGGACCGGACCGATCCACCACGACACTCCCCAAGGTAACAGCCTAACGTGTCGGACGCGACTGCGGTTCGTCATCCCTAGCGCTCCGCAACAGGACAGCCGTTGGCGGAACGAGTTTCGACCACACAGTATTGCGTGACCAACAGCGTCACCATGCTCGTTCTCTCTCCTAACCAAACTTTGCCACTCACTCGCAACACGCCTGCTTTATGCGGCAGCGTGACCCGCGCCGCGTCGAATGCAATGTTCACCCGCGCATCATGCGTCTCGAGCACACCGAAAACTCGATCGCCGGATACGCCGCCGTGGTTCGGCTGAAAAAACCCTTCGATGTCGTGCATGACCGGCAACCGCTTGCCTACCCGTCGCAACGCAGCGAGCAGCGTGGAGGGCCGTTGATCGAATGTAGTCGTATCCCTGCCCCGTCTCTCAATGAAATTCAACGTCCAGCTCCGAAAATTTCGCCTGCAATAAACCGCTCGAACGCCGCGAATCACGATACGCGCGCGCCGACCGCCGAGATGCCCCTACAGGGTTAGCCGACACCGTGCGCAACGCCGATGTTTTGAGTTCCGGCACAGTCCCACCAGCATTTGTCACGACCCGCTGTACATACCCATTCGAGAAACCGGAATCGAAGTTTCCAGTGTTGTAGGCAGATATCGCTGCGAGCAGAGCGGTTTGCTGGTCTTTGTATTGCCTCAATGCGTTGAGATAGAAGTCCGTCAGAATCTGCCCGCCGGCTCTCAGATTCACGCACGGGTCGAGCACCTGCTCAACCGTGAGGCCGAGGCGCCCCAGGTTTTGACTACTTACCTGCGTCAAACCGATATCGACCAGATGGCCGCTATCAATCAGCGATTTCGCAATATCCGCCGCCTCTTGTGCAGTGCTCGGGTAGAAGCTCCGCACCATAGACTTCCGAAGCGACCACGGCAAGTTACGAGGACCGCTGTCTGCGAGCACATACATATGCCCGCGTGACTCGGTACGCACGATCGCGCTCAATGTCGTCGGGTGTACGCCCGGGGCACATTGCGCCATTAGCGTTGTGAGGTCCTGCGCCGCCGCTGCTTCCAACGTCAGAAGCAGACTACCCACGGTGCACAACAGTCGAATCAGCATCGCTTCCCTCCTTGCATTTATAAAATGACATAAGCGCATGTTCGAGTGTGTGTTGCGGTTTCTGGCCTCACTCGTAAATCGCCAGCACGCTTTCGGAAAAGGCTGCGCCTTCACCGCGCGGGATATAAACAACGCCGAGCGCCCCGCCGTTTTCACGATATTTCCGAAGGGCGGACACAGGATTATCGGCCGTGATCCGAGCGACTACCTTTTGATTGCTCGCGTCGTAAATCTCGTAAAGATAATTCATAGGTTCTCCATGTGACCGGGCAGTTGAGCCATGCGCTCTTGACACGGCATATCGCCGCAGCGCAACCAGCTCTTATCATCGACAATCCAACTCAACCGATCGTGAGCAGTCGCGCCGGCCGAGCGATGCGCCAACCACACGATCCACGCCACAACACCCCAACCTGTTTCGCACAACGGGCGGCCTGCGCGATCTCTGACGACATATCGCTGGCGCGACCGACGGTCGGTGCGCGGCATTCCGTCATGCTCGATGGCCCGGTCGAGCGCTGAGCGAGTTGCGATCGAGCCTTCCTGAAAAGCCTTTTGGAACGCAGGCGGCACGCCACTCCCTTCATCCGCCGCTCGATCCAGCAGTTCATTCAGCTTACGCATACGCATCGCGTCGCGGAGAAGATCGCCGCTTACGCGCCGGGCCGCGTAAGCGAATGAACCAACGCACGTAGCGGCCATTGTCAGCTGCATCCAGTCCATCAGTTCCATATTTCCTTGACTCCTGCGTGACACCGAATCGTCACCTTCACATGCGACATCGCCGCACGCACATCGCATCGATCTTCGCGCGCTATCAACTGACGGCCCCCTCTTTGCCCGTATATTGGATCGCTATTTCCTCGCCAATCTTCACTACCCTATCGAGCTTCGATTTCCGATGCACCGACACCTGAGCGCGGTCATGGAGTTTCTGCAGGACAACGTAGTGACTCGTATCGAGCAGCACGCGCCCTGTGTAACGCCGATCTGGCGCTGCGCGCTCGATGGTCGGCTCAATCTTCTCCCCTTCTTTCTCCTCCAATTCGTGGAAGTAATCGCGAGTCCTCCGCCGAGCTGCCCGCTCGTAAACAGAGATATCCCTATAAAAGCCTGTCTGCGAGAAGTGCTTGTACGGCGACGAATCCTTGACGACGAAATGAACTTCGAACGCTTCGTTTACGTCGAAGTCTCCGATATCTCCGACAGGACGCGCAACGAACTTCAGATCATCTGTCGTCAATGGTCGATCGACGAGTTCGCCGCGGCTATCGAACAACGCAAACTCGAACTCCTGCACCACCTCCCGCTCGACGTGCTCTTGTTTGACGATGATTCGCACCGGAGGAAATTCGCGATAGACATTGAGCGTTACCGCAAGCTCGCTGCCTTTCTCCGGCCGCTCGCAATGAACCATAAACCATTCGCCAACCACGTTTCCGCGCTCGCCGGCATACGTCATTGCGACGCGGCTAGGGCTGGAAATCTTTGCTCGCTTCTTGAACTCGGGCATTTCGTAATACTTCAGCTTCTTGCCTCTAATCGGGGGATGTCCGGTATTGAAGACGAGAATTTCATCACGCGGCAGCCGCCTCACTTCGTCTTGCGTAAGAAGATTCCGCTCCACATGCTCTTCTGAAATGCTCATCTGACCAAGCATCGCGCTTAGACGGTTACCCGAATAAGAGACATTCTGTCGCTTAACCGTAGTAACGCCCGTCCGCTGGGAAATGTCCTCGGCCGACTGCAACGTGTTCGGTGCGTATGCGATCCGCAACTGACAGCCCGCGGATATCGTCTCATTATCCCCGTACACTTCCTTCAGTTGGATTGCGTCTTGTACAAATAGGAAGGCCGTGATTCCGTAACCGGCAAGATACCCTAACCCGTCTTGCAATTGCTCGAGCTTGCGCAAGGACGGCAACTCATCAATGAGGAGAAGCAAGCGATGAAGATAGTCTTTAACACTTCGACCATCCTCGAATTCCATGCTTGAAGTAAGCCGGCGCAACAAGAAGGTAATAAACAGCCGAATCAGCGGGCGCAGTCGCTCCTTGTCAGACGGCGGCACGATTAGGTAGAAGCTCACCGGCTTCGCATGATTCATCAGATCCGTAACGCTGAAATCGGACCTCGCTGTATTCCTGGCCACGATCGGCTCCGTATACAGGCTCAGCTTTGTTTTTGCCGTCGAGAGGACGCTATTGCGTTCCTTCTCTTCCTTGTTGAGCATTGCGCGCGCGGAAATCGCGACCTGAGGATGAGTCTTCGTCGGATTTCCGCCTGAATCCAACCATCCCATACTTCCATCGGGGTCGTGTTCCGCCTGCAACATTCGAAGGAACATCTGTTCCGGATCTTCGAAGCTCGGATCAGCCATGTACGTCGACACGCCCGTCAGCGACTTGTCACGCTCGTAGTATTTGACATGAAGAATGAGTCCGGTGAGAAACTCATAGGACGTGCTCACCCAATGATCGTCCATGCCATCGCCATCCGGATCGGCGATCGCTTGTGCGAGGTTTTGCGCGTCCATGACATCGTATTCACTGAACGCCCGAAGTTCATCCAGCGGATTCCAGCACGCTGCTACGTTGTAGCGGCTTTTACCATCGATACTTTTCTGATCGAGTGCCGTCGGATCGAAACGAATAACGAGCGTGCCGGCCGTGTGCCGGAAGCCGCTCGTTAGCTCGAAGTTTTCACCCTTGATGTCGTTCGTCGCCGTGCTCTCAGGATACGACAGCAGCGTGGTGATGACAGGGCCAACGCCCTTACCGCTTCGGCTTGGTGCTTCGCAAAGCGCATGCGCGGGATCGCTATAACGCATGACTTGTCGGCCGACCGACGTGTCGAACAATCCAACATAGAGGCCTGTGGCTTTGAATCGCTTTAGCCGGCGCCGCCACATAGGGCCCTCCCACCGCTCGTACGAGATGAGCCCCATCTTCTGAACATCGCGCTCCGTCGCCCATCTCGCCGACCCGTGCAGGTCGTCGTGCGATTCGCTTTTCAAGCTCCGCCGGTAATAGAGCACGAACCCCGCGATGGTACTTGCGACGATCCCGCCGCAAATGATGTAAAGCATCCTGGACACGTACGCGCCCAGCATCCCCTTTGCGCCGACCCATTCGGACGCCCACTCGATACACGAAAACGGCTGATAGATTTTGACTCTGCTTCCGACGTGGAAAGCTGCTTCGCCGAGGCCGTCCTGATACTGAACGGCCGCGGCGAAATACTGCGTCGCGCACCACAGCGACAACATTACGCCAAGGCAGAAGAGGAAGATGATCTGGCCACTGAACCGAACCGACTGATTCCGCTGTCCCGCCACTCGCATAGCACACCCGATAATGATTTATAAATTGCAGAATCCTACCGCAAAACGGGGGTGCCAACCACCCGTCCTATCTTTCGCGGCTCATGCTCTTGTCGTTCTCCCCAGTCTCTACCTGGCCTCGACCGTTGCTGTAGACGATTTGAGCAGCCTTTCCTACTGGGGGCACTTTGTCCAGCCTGCCAAGATCGTGCGCTACGGCAGTTTGCCGCCCCACATTCTGTACGGCGTGCGCAGTGGTGTTACCGACTACTGGGCCTACGTAGCGCCCGTTATCGCGCGCAGCGCTCACCACGGCACCATCACCGATCTCAGCTTTCGCGACCTCCTGCGGGGTACGCTCGGGCAACGCTACGGCGCGCGCCAACATGGCCATGCCGATCTGCCGCCTCACTGTGCTAAGCCCCTCCCGCTCATGCAGATCATTGAAATCGGTCGGACCGCCCTCGAGCGATTGAAACGTGGGAAAGGTTGCCTTGGCATTGTGCGCCGCAGCCGCCGCCAGAGCCTTTTCCCGACCGCCATTCACGATCTTCACCGGGACATGCTTGTCAGTCGCCTCGTTGCGAATCTCGCCGACGACACGCTGGACGCCTTCGGGACTGAGTTCGTAGCGCAGCTCGATCGTGCAGTCGGGATTGCCCCGTAGGTGTCTTCGCACGCCATCAACTTCAATTTCATCCTCATCGATTTGCGTAAGCTTCAGCCTCTCGACGGCAAAGTCTGACGTGATGACTTTGCTGACGGTCCGCACGATTCGATCACGCGTCAGGACATCATCGTCTCCGCAAACGATCAGATCACGTCCGACGAGACGCGGCGCCAGCGCATCCATGACCGGCCCGATGTTTCCGCCGTCGAACACCTCAACCACGGGAAGGCGCGTCGCCATATGCAGCGACGCGCATGTCGCGTAACCCTCCCCGAACAGAATCGTCTTGCCGGCATTGATGTCGCCAAGCACGTGAAAGTGCCCGGCCTTCTGACCACCCTTTTCATAGAGCTTGTTGCCCTTTGGGTCCACATATTGCAGGCTCCACACCTTGCCATCAGCATCGCGAATAGGCGTGACTATCTTGTCACCATCGAGCCGCAGCCCGAATGACTCCACCTGCTTCCGATCCAGATAGGCATGTGAGAGTGCCGGCGACAGGGACTGCCATTTTTTTTCGCATACGGCCGCAACACGAGCATATTGGGCGGCTGCTTCCTCCTCCTGCTGCCGGCGGCTGTCCGCTAAGGCCCGTTGCCGCTGCACGCGCGCCTCATGTACTGCGTCGTTATGATTGGTCCCGGCGATCGAATCCGACGTCGGTCGCTCGTGCGAGCTTGATCGATGTGGCGAGTAACGCTGGTTATATTCCAGCGCTTTACGGATGCGCTCGCGCTCCTCCGAGTTCATCGTGATGCCCTGCGGCCGCCATGCGCGGTCCTCACCCGTGTCGAAATTCTTGATGTAGCCGTTCGCCTTGCCATCCACCAACGTCGCCTTATACGCACCTTTGAGAGCCTTGATGCTCTTGCTGGTTGATACCCTGGTGTCCTGCCACGAACCATCCATTTTGAGCGGCTCAACGAGCACGAGGCCCATGTCCTCCAGAGCACGTTCGAGGTCTGCCTCGATGTCAGCATCGGACATCGGGGCCGGTGGCTCGCGCCACGCGTCGAATGCAGCGAGATCCACGCCCCGCGGCACATACCAGAGTTTCAATGTGCGATCGAAGTGCGCACCAAGCTCGCCAGCTCGCTTAATCTCCGCGTATGGCACGAAAATATAGGTCCGCCTGCCGCGCGACGCGCGAGCGCCCCCTGTCTTTTCTGACGTTGGAAGCTCGTGCGTGCCGCTGTCCGTTACCTCCATGCTCGATTCCTGCATTTTCCTCCCTCCCACGGGCGTACGGACAGCGCTGCTTATCGGCTACGGCCTTGCGACCGGCTCTTGCCGGCGTCGATCGAGCCCTTGCCCTGGTCGTATTGAAGGCGAATGCTGCCGCCGCGTTCAATCGCCGCTTTCAGCTCCCGGGCGTTGAACCGCGACTTCTCGTGAACGACGGCCACCTTCTTTCCGATGTCCTGGACAACATGGTGGTCCGTCTCGTGCAAAACCTTGCCCACGTACCGTCCGGCCTGCACGTTCAACGGCTGCGTGACACCAGTCGATTTCAACGCGAACTCATTCGCGTCCTTCAGCGAGCGTTCGGTCGCCGCCGCACGGCCTGCGGCTTCGCTCTGGCGCTCGGGAGCGGAATTATCTTTAACTGCGGCCCGCTCCAATGCAGCCTTCAACGTCTCCTGTTCTTTCTCCGAAGGCTCGTAGCCGACGACCTTCAGCCCCGCGAGGCTAGCGTGATACCAAGCCTCCGCCCGGAATTTATCGGTTCCCGTGACGAGGATTGCCTCCCACTGTTTATGCTTCGCAAGCTCGACGGCCGCCTGAAACGCGTCCATCTGCTTATCCACGAAGCGAATCTTCTCGGCCTCGTCCACAAGCGCGACGCGGCTCTCGCCCTGGCGCCGATACTCGCCGTTCTCGCCGCGCACAAACCTGCCAGCAAGCAAGGTCGCCGGACCTTCCTTTGCCGTGGCCGCAGCCTCCTTACCGCTCGACGGCGCTTGCTCCGCCGACGCGGCCTGATCCGGAGCTTTCACGAAAGCGTCCTCGGCCCCATGATGGGCATCTTTTCGCGGCAACGTGCCCGGGGCAGGCTGGATCGCATTCTCGGTCCCCTGCTCATCGGCCGCGTGTTCCTGCGCCTCACGCCGACGCGCGGCGTCAAGCACTTGAGCCCCTGCAATGCCGACCGGTTGTACGGGATCAAGCGACGCTGATTCGCTGATTGCTTCGCGCACAAACGCGGGCGGGCTTATCGTCTTGGGACCATGTTGCGTCCACAATTCTGCCGCGCGCTTGGAATCACTCTTGGCGAAGGCTGCCAGGTCCTTCAGGATCGATTCAGCGATGTTCCTCGCGGCAGCTCGCTCGCCTGCATCCTGAAGATATGCGTAGTACCAGTTCGCTTTGGCCATACGCTCGCCCAGCGCCGTGCCGGCGTCGACGACGGGCGCCGGCATGATCGCGTTCTCGACAACATCGCGACCTTGGGCCTCGCTCCCGCGTGCGTCCTGCTGCACTGGCTCGACTGCCGCTGCCTGCGCTTCCCGCGACGCACCGGCCATGCGAGATGCTTCACGCGACCGCTCGCTCAGCGCAAAGAACGCCATCACGGCCGCCCGATCGGCGGGACCGCGCTGGGCCAAGTGGTCGTTCAGAGCATCTAGCGACGGGAACTCCTGCACGCCATCCAGCGAGCCAGTTGCAGGAAGAAATGCCAGGCGCGAAATCTCCCCACCTTCACCCGGCGTATAGAAATAGTCACCATCCGCCGTCTTCAATTCCTTGCCCGGCACATATTCGTAGCCATTGAGCGCGTTCGGCACAATTCGCCCCGCCCCTTGCGCCACGGTTTCCCGCTCAGCCACATCGAGATCCGCCACGATCTGTTCCACTCCGGCCACCGCTTGCTCCATATCACCCTCCATCTGGAAATCAGGACATACACGCGTGAGAGACTGTCTCGGCCCGTTGCCAATCCGGCCCGACGCGTTGAGGCCACATCCTCAAAAAGACTAGCGGAGGCAAGGACCTCCGCTTCGACGTCATCGCGAAAGTCCTTGGGACTTCGAACGATCATGATGCGGCTCGTTCACACGTCCGCGCCCGTTCTGATAGACGATCCGCGCGTTGTGCCCGACCTCGGGCGCTTCGCTCAGGTAGCGCACGCGATGAAGCGCGACGTGATCCTTGCCGTTGTGCTGCAGGACGTACCGGTCGTTCGCCGCAAGCACCCGACCGGAATACGCTTTGCCGTCCGACACGTAGGCGTCATGCACTTTCGCGCCGTCGATCCGTTCGTTCGCGATCGTCTCCATCTGCTCACGGTCGGCCCGGTCGGCCACATATTCCTTGCGCATGTCGTTGACTGCGCGCGCGACGAAAGTCTTCAGATTCACGTCGGCGACGTGGACGTTCTCCTTTCGATCGAAGTGCGCCCCGTCGACACGCTGGATGCGATCGGAAAGAGTCGGATTGAAGTCGAAGCTGATCTTGTACTTGTCGCCATCCTGCACAACAGTCACGCCGTCCACGGAACGACCGAGAGACGCATCCAGCTTTTCCTCGAGCGTTTGCATCTGGCTGACCACCGCGCGCCCCTTTTCACCGTAGGTGATGGACACCTTGTCGCCCTTGAATACCTGATCGCCCAACTCCGACAGTCGGTGAAGCGTCACGAAAGCGATCCCATCGCGACGTCCGAAGCCGGTCAGTTGCGCGGCATACCGATCGTTCACGCTTACGATTTCGCCGCGTTGTGGTTCGTCGACCTGATGGAAATCGGAGAGACGCGCCGGCGGGGCTGACTCGATACCGGCGGCCTGCTGTCGCTCAGCGGCCACCGCCCTTGCAAGTCGCTCGATGTCCCCGCGTGACGCGATATCGAGCAGGTACTCCGAACGCATACGAGCCGCTGCTTCGCCGAGCGCGTCGTACTGCGAAACCGGAACCTTCCACGCATCCGCGTTCCGATCGAACTGCGCACCGTCGATCTTGTGCATTTGCGCGACAAGAGCCGGGTTGTAGCCGAAACGTACGTCATAGGTCTCACGGCCATCGAAAACGATCTTTACCCCGTTTTCCTCGCTATCGAGCGGATTCAACCGTTGCCGCTTTACATCCGGGTTCACGCGGGCGCGCGGGCGTCGCGGTGTGCTTGCCGGCGCCTCATTGAGAGTATCGTCGTTCATGGCATTCTCCGGTTTGCTGATTTTATAAAATCATAGTGAGACAAAGAGAACTGGCCGATTAGTTGCCACGTCAACGTCGGCCCGACCAGATTGCACGCCGCTGACCTTACTATCTTGCGATTGATCCGCGGGTGCCGGCGTCGCGGCCACGATCGGCCACCACACCGCGTCCTTCCGAGTAGGCGATCGCAACGCTTTTCCCGACAGGCGGAACCCGATCGAGTTTGGCTAGCTCGTGAATCACGACACTGCCGCGCCCGGCCGACTGCACAAGATGAAAATCGGACCTCGAAACGACCTCCCCAACGGTCTTCCCGTTTCGACTCGGAGCAAGAATACGGGTGTCGTCACCGTACTGTTCCCGCGCGGCCTTGACCGCGACAGCGTAGCTGGCTTCGAGCGCAATTACGCTATCGGGTACAGCCGGCGACGTCATGCCCTGCCTCAGACGGGCCAACTCCGCCTCTTCGGCCCGCCGCTCCTCAACCTGGCGTACCACCTTGACGATCTGGCTCATCCGTTGCTTGGAAATGCCAACCGCGGCCGCGGCCGCAACTTGCTGCATTTCTTCCACAAAGACGAGGCGCGCAGCTTCCCGGCTTGCCGCCGACAGGCCCGTCTCTCGGATCAAATCAGCGAACTCTGCTTCCGTCATACAATTTCCGAATTAGCAAAAAACCGTTCGGAATATATACCACCAAGTCGCTACTTGGCGGCACAGGGAGCGAAGGGGCGGATTGTCTTGCGCGGCTCTCGCTGAACGACAACGAGCGAGGATTGCTCTTCGAACGCGTCCATGCCCTCTTTCCACGTGTTCGCCAGCCAAGCTCGATAGACATCGAGATCCACGGAGCCATCATGATTCGTTGCAAACGGCAACGGCTTGTCCACAAAAACACGCGCGAGGACGTTAGGCGCCACAACCCCGCCAGCCGGCGGGACATACTCGCTTTCTTCCGCAAAGACCTCTCGAACAACCGACGACGCACCCTTCATCACACAACTCCCAATAGGCAGAACTGGATATCCACACGCCACCCCGTAAGTGACATGATACGCGAAAATTTCAGTAAGTAAAGAGCAATCGCTATTGACTACTCTTTACCTGGACGCCTTCCCCCTCACTTCTGACGTTGGAAGCGGGTTGGCGACGTTGCCCGTCCAGAAACCGTTTCTTACATTGATTACATTTAGTTACACACACGGTCGAATTGTAACTTAAATATAAGACCGTTAGAGCGCCACCCAGTAAGCGCCGGCGTTCAGTTCGCCCTTGCTCTTCATCTGCACGACGATCCGACGATGCGGCACGATGAACTTCAGCGCGGCCTCCGGCACGCCAAATTTTCCGATCGCAGCCCGCCAGTAATTCCTATCAATGCCCAAAATCAATTTCGTTCCAAGGCTGGATATAAGTACATCGGCAAAATCTGTCAAAGCTTGAGAGGCAAAAACCATCGAAATGCCGAACTTGCGGCCCTCTCGCACCATTTTGTTGATGATGTAGTCCTCGTCCTTGTCCTGATACAGATGCGCCTCGTCGATCATGCAAACGTCCACGATGTCGCTCTGCGGCCCTCGTTGCACGGCACGACTAAAGATCGTTTCCAAACGCGTGATGGTGAAGAGCTTCTTCTCGTCGGGACTAAGCGACGTGATGATGTAGCGCCAGACTCGGCAACGCGGATCGAGAGGTGGCGGAGTGCTGCGATATATGCCGATCGCATATAGATTCTCGAGGCGATCCAAGACCGACTTGATCGTCTCTTCTTGCCCATCGGACTCAATCGCTCTGTCCAGCTCGTCGCCCGTATGAATGCTAAGCACTGCTTCTCGAAATGCGTCGATCGCCTTCTCCTTGGCATTTTCCAGGTCGCGCTGGAGCTTCGACAGGGCCTCGTCGTTTCCCAGACGAGCGAGCGCAACTTCCTTCGCACGCACCTGACGAGCAAGCCGCTCCACTTCCTGAAAGGCCTGCACTGCGCGCTCGTCCGAACCGACGTACATCTCCTTCAACCGCTCCCGGCCATACTCGATCGCATCGGGCAATGTGGGATACCGCTTCCCAGCGGCCGGGTCCGCAGCCCACGTGGAAGCATCGTCGGCGAAGAAACCATGGCGGCGGTAAAGGCCAGTCAGAAGCTTCGTGAGCGCGCGCTCTTGCCGCGGACCGAGGCGAACTGATGTGCGATTGATCGCCGCAATCAGAGATTGGATGCGCTTCCGGACCCCACCGAATTCCGGGTCCGGATTTAGCTCGAGCGGATTGAAGCCGAAGTCGGCAGACTCGTGAAAGCGCACTGCGGATTCACCAGGGATCTCTACGTCGCCATGCGCGTCGAACACATGGATACGCAGACGGCGGCCACCCGTTTCCTGCATGGCCTGCGCAATCTTGCGCAGCATCGTCGTCTTTCCCATACCGGAATCCGCGAAGGCAGCGATGTGCGGATTCACAACGGTGTCCGAATCCCATATCACGTCACCACCACTTTGGGCATTGGAGCCCCATCGAATCTGCACGGCTGATTACGTCCTTTCTGCTGTTGACAGTCCCGAATGCGCTTTGTGTCTTTTTTATATCATCCTTAGCGCGCAAAGAAGGCCGGAGACTCGCTCCGGCCCTCTTTCAACGTACCGATCGGTTGATCGCCTCCGCGAGCGCCATCGGCAACTGCGCGTCGTCGCCCGGGAGATCCATGCCCAACTCTGCGATCGCATGCTTCATTTCTTCGACCGGAAGCATGACCGACACCAGGTGCGTCTTGCTAGGCAACGCGCCGCGACTGAGCAGCAACTCGATCTGCTGAAGGGTCAGGCGAGCCTCTCGCTTCTCGAGGATAGCCGGATTCAGCGCGCCCACACCATCCGGAATCACTGCATCGCCACCGCTGTCCTTGATCTGACGCACCGGCGCCGGCGCGCTCCGCGCAGCTTCACTCGGCTGATATGTCTCGCCCTGCGGCGCCTGCTGGGAGACGAATTCCTGGACTCTCCGCGCGAGCTCCGGGTCAAACTGTTGCCGCGCATCGGGCGACGGGCTCGGCACTGGTCCGGCTGAAGCGGCGCCCTTCTTCGTGCCGTTCTTGGCGGCTCGAATGTCGCCAGAGGTCAGAGAGCGCTTCTCGCGTTGAGCAGTCTCCTTCAGCTCGTCCCGCTTGCTCTTCGGAAGAGCGCGGTACTGTTCGAGAAGCGAAGCGTAGGTGATGATCCCCGAATCCACGACGTCGGCCCACTGTGGGTCCAGAAGCGCCAAAATGCGGGAGATGTACTGGCTGCTCTGGTTGACCAGCTTCGCAAGCTGCTGCTTTTGCAAACCGGGAAACTTCTCCAACGTCTCCTTCAGAAACTTCGCGGTTTCCCGGTCCGACAAATCCTTTCGCTGCAGGTTTTCTGCCAGCTGAGCCAATGCCAATTGCTCGGCCGTCAGGTCGTTGCGGATCATCGCCGGAATCTTGTCCGACTCAGGCAGGCCGCGCTCGTTGTTCAGTTTGAACGCCCGCCAGCGCCGCTCGCCGATACTGATTTTGTAGCGGCCGTCATCCTTCTCGCGGATCGTAATCGGCTGTAGCAGCCCGACCTGTGCAATGCTGTCCGCCAACTCTTCGAGGGCCTGCTGTGTCGCCGGGTCGATCACGCCGTCGACCGGATAGAATTCTTGCCGCGGCTGATCCGGGTCCGGATCGATAAGATCGATGTCCACGAGGACAGGCGGGGCCGTTGGCGCCTCCAAGCTCTGAAGAAAATCCAGCGTGCTCATGTTTTCATTCCCTTATGCGTTCAGTTCCAATACGCGGGCGGCAAAAGACTTCCACTCGTCATTGAGCTTCTTGTCGCGCGAGTGTTTCCAGACCGGCTTAAAATTTTCCAAGGCATCCGACACTGCCACGCGCATCGAAAACTCGTGCAGGATCGCATTGCCAAACTTCTGCGCCAAATCTGCCCTCATCCGCTTTTGCGTGGCGGACGAACGCGAAAACAGGTTCACCACCATTCGCATCGCTAGCCCTGGATTGACGCGCTGCACGGACTTGATGGTGTCGAAGGTCGAGTCAAGCCCGGTCATTGAGGCGAGCTTCGGCTGGATCGTCACCAGCGCGAGGTCCGACCAGAAAAGTGGCGCGGCAATGCGCGGCCCGATGGATGGCGGAGTATCGAAGATCACATAGTCGAACGGCAGGGCCCGCACCTTCTGTCTCAGCGTCGTCGCCTGCTTGAGGATGTCGTCTTTTCGCTGGTCGAGCCCCTCAAGATAGCCGTGACCGTGAAGCAATTTCATCCCTTCAGCAGGGAGGTCTGTATACTTTATTTCACCGTCGCCAAAAATCTGCTCGGAGCCGCCCTTGCGCTTGTTGATCCGAAGATCCTGGCTTAGAAACTGCGAAGCGTTGCCTTGCGTATCAAAGTCAACGACCAGCACGCGCTTACCCGCGTCCTGAGCCGCGAAGGCCAGGTGGCAGCAGATGGTCGTTTTCCCGACCCCGCCCTTCTGGTTTACTACGGTGATGATCTTCCCCATTGTCAGCTGTCCTTTTGCGTTTCGCCAACGTTATCGTCCCGATAGCCATGCGGCAGCAACCGTGCAAGCCGTAGCGCAAGGGTTAAGGGCACATTGACCGAATCGCGCCCCTCTGCGACCGCGCTCGCAACTTCTTGCGTGAACGTCGCCAAAACAGCAGCCGGCAACGCCCCCATCTCGTCTATGGCCTCCAGTCTGTCCACAACGAGCGAGGGCACCGACACGCGCTCGCGACGCGCACGCGTCTCCTCCACCGCATCGGAAAAGAGCTGATCGAACACGGGTTGTCTCACCCGAATCAGAACTTGCTTCTTCTCATCTTTCGTGTCGGACATTTGAACTCTCTCAATAGCATGATACGATGATATCAATGTAGCGGCCGAAGTGCAATACTGAATGTTATTTATATCACTCCGATACAGAAACGGGCCGCGACTGATGCGCGGCCCGTTTCTGACGTCGGAAGCGTCAACGTGGAACGGAGAATCCTCGGTCTACGAGTTTGCCGGAGTACCAAGCATCTTGGCGGGTGGATAGATGTACTGCACCCACCAGAAGATCGACGTATAGCAGAATGCAGCGCGCGAAACGCCACAGATCGTCGCAGTAGCCTCCACTTCGGCGGCCAGATCGGCCGGGAGCTGCATATTCACCTGCTCCCACCCAGTACGCCCGGTTACTCCCCCAGCAAATGTCACGGCAGTTTTTGGCTTTCGCCAATGAAGCCCATGCTCCCAAGGGCGCTCGGCCAGAAACCGGCGGATCATGTCCTCGAACATCGCAGTTAACGAGCTGTACAGGAAGGGCGTGATGCCTTTTAGGTACGTATAAATCTGTGTCGGGCAGCGCGTCGGAACAGCCTTCAACTCATCAAGTCTGGTCTTCGGGCGTCCAATACGTCGACCGTGGCTCGAGCGCGGTCGCGTCTCCGATGCAGCAACGGTCAACGGACCGCTGGTCGGCCCGTTTCCCTGGACCGTATTTTCGCCACCATTCCCCCTCCCCGCAACGGCAGCCGTCGCCCGCCGTTGCACCTTTTTGGCTGCAGGCGGAGCACTCTTGGACACCTTCGTTGCCACTTTGGCAGTCTTCAGCGCACCCGCGCGCGCCTTCGCCGATGGCTTCGCAACTTTTGCTGCGACCTTCGGTTGCGACCGCGCTCCCTTCCGCGCAACAGCCGCCTTGGGAGGCGTAGTTTTCTTTGAGGTCATGGATGGATGAGCCTGCATTTGACGTAGTAGAAATTTTGCTTTACGAACCTCTGTCTATGTTATTTGACAATGCGATCGACAGCAACGCAGTTCATACTATAGTCGGAAACAAAAAGTACGATTGCGGCGCCTTTTTCAATAATTAACACTATTGCTTACGCGCTCGTCCGGTAAAGGGCCGCAATCATCATAACTTCTGACGTTGGAAGCGGAGTGCCCAGAAAAATGGGGCACCAATGTGCCCCGTGCGGCTCTCTCAGTACCCGCGCGCTGTTAGCGGTTCAGGTCTATAGGCCCCCGGGAACACGATGTCGCGCGTCGCCACAATGTTGAACTTATAGCCCGGCCCTCGCGTCAATGTGGGCTGGATGTTCATTCCCTTTTGGATGTAGGCCGCGCCTGTTTGGCCGAGCTGCTGACCGACAGACTGTGAAATGATCTGCGAGTTCGTCTGGACGCCATTGACGTTGGTCGATTGCTTCTGCGTCAGCTCTATCCCGGCACTAAAGAGCGCCATGAATGTGGCGCTACCGAGCACCTTGAGATAGTGATTGTTGACGTTCGCGTCGAAGCCCGCGTTCCCCGCCTTGTCCTCTCCCGGCATACCATCCAAGCTGATGCTACTGCCGTCAGGGAAGATCAGCCGCGTCCAAACGACGAGGATGCGCTCTTGTCCGTACGCAATTTGGCTGTCGTATGTGCCAATCAGCTTGCTGCCCTGCGGGATCAGCAAATACTTCCCCGTCGCCGTGTCGTACACGTTTTCGATTACCCGTGCGCACGTCTGCCCCGGCAGGTCCGAATTGAGCGCACACTCGAGAGCCGCTGGGATGATCCAACCTGCCTTTATTTCGTACGGGGAAGTTGCCGGCATCTTCACCTCGTTCAACCGGGTCTTGGCCAAGCTCGCCGCGCTAGCCAGAAACTGCTCTTTGCGGCCCTGCTTGTTCTGGTCGTCCTGCTGTTGACCGCCAATCGCAGGCACCAAGGGACTGCCGCCCGCCGCGCCCGCACCCTGAGCGGCAGCAGCCGCGCCTGCCGCTTGCGCAAGTTGCGCCAGCAAAGGATTGCTCGAACTCGACGTCGCACCTAGACCGGTCCCTCCAGCCGCGCCCAACCCGCCCGTCGCGGCATCGCCACTCCCAGCATCAAGTGACGATTCGATTGCTTGTTTCCGCTTTTCGTCAAGCTCGCGCTTGCGCCTCGCAGCCTCCTGTTGCTCTGGAGTTTGATATTGGCCGTCGGTGCCAGCCGGCCCGCCGCGAGGACCTAGCACAACCTTCCCCGGACCGCCCGGTCCTGCGGTCACGCCTGAAGCCGGCGCCGGCACGGACGGCACGCCTGCAGCGCTTGCGCCAACCGGAAAAGTTGGACCGAGCATGCCGGCGACAGATGCGGCCGAGGCCGCCTGGGCGACGACGACCGCCTGCCCCGAGCCGACGTTGCCGAAATTCGGCGATGCCGGTGACGGGGATTTTTGAGCCTGCTGAGCTGCTGCCTCGGCCGCGTCGTCCTTGGATGATGGAACTGAGCCGTCGTCGTTCGCGCCAAAGATCGCGAACATGACATACCCGAGCACCGCAACGATCACGATAGCCGCGAGAGCCTTCACCTTCCGCGACACTCTCGTTAGCCCCGTCAGCTTGCCCTTCAATTGAACCGAATCCGGTGAGTCAAACGGATCTGCGACCGCCATGCTCATCTCCCTCCTACTCGAGACCAGAAGGAGCGCTTGTTCTTCGTCCACGTGATCGTGATCTTCTTCTCGTCGCCGTCCGATCCAACCACCAGCATCGCTCTGTCGAACAGTTTGTCGACCTGGTACAGCGTCGGGTCGGAGGCGCTAGGACGCCAATTGACTAGCTCAGGCCTGTCGTCTTTGCCCAGCAAAACCAGTACCGGCGCTTCCGATGTCGTAATCGCTTCGGGCATCTTGATATAGACCTTGAGGCCGTCGTTGTAGACTCGCACGGGTTTTAACGGTGAGTCGCCGTCGATCGAATATGCGAAATCGAGCTTGTCGGCCGAGCCCGGTGCCAGTTCGGCCGCGACCAGTTTGTCGTGGGCACGCTGCTCCCGTTCTTTGATTTTTGCCGTCTCGTCCCACTCCGCGGCAATTTCTTCCGGATAGTAGAAGCCGATCATGTTCAAGTAGTCCTTCTCATTCGGACTCGAGTACAGATCAATTTGATAGGTACGCCTATCCGTTGTAATAATCAAATTGGTCTCGATGTTTGTATCCATCGGCTTGACGACGATATGCGTTACGGCGCTGTCGCCGCTGCCCGAGACCCGCTTGCTGAATTTCCACCGCGCTGAATCTCCCGCGATTGGTTGACCCGTCGTCAGTTCTCCGGGTTGCAGCTGGATGTCGCACGCTCGAATGAGGGTGCATGTCAACTTCGGCAAATACTGGCCAAACGGGTAGTTGATCCGGCCATCATCAGAGATGATCGGCTTAGCAACACCCGTCTGCTGCCACTTCTTCGCCTGCGCTACTGCCGCATCTTCCAACGTCAGAAATTTCTTGCCAGAACCCGCGATCGCGCCCTGGCTAACCGCGACCAAAAGACAAGCTCCCAAAGTTGCCAAGATCTTCATACCGGTGTGCTCCCGATTAACGCCCATATCAGATCAACCCAAAACTTTGGACCACGAGAAGTCGGTGATGAAAAATCCGGTACCGTTCCGTTGTATGTCCACGTCCTTGTTCAAAACGATCGTCTTGAATGTGAAAAGGCCCTTCCACCGTTCTTCGCCAAGCACATCTCCATTAGGCGCGTGTCGGATTTCCGTCCATTCGACCTGGTACGAGTGATCGGAGACCGGCAGAGCAAGCGTCACGATAGTCTCCACCGTGTATTCCGCGGCGGTAGCGAACGGTTTGCGCTCGTCGTGATAGAACGCATCGAGCTTCTTGTACGCTGGACTACCCGCCTGCACTCGCGCGTAGACGTAGCGCATGAACGTCTTCTGCGCGTCCTGATCGCCCGCGATGATCCGCGACCATTCGACCCATCGAATGACCTGCTCACGCATTGCGCGGCGGCTATCGACCGGATTCGCGCGTGACGGCTGGCCCACCGACACCACCGTTCCGAGCTTGTCGACAGCGACCACGTAGGGAATGAACTTGCTTGTCATCATGTAGTAGCCGTTGAAGGACATCGACACCGCGAGCAAGGCCGCGGTGATCCTCCAGGCGACTTGCCAATTGTGCTTCTCTACAGCGAGATTCAGGTACCGATCGTCCCGATTGCCATCCGGCTCCTGGAGAAACGGTGAGCGCGCCCTGTCGCGGCCGCCGTCCTTCGTCGGCATTAGACCTTCCGCGGCGTCACTGCCGCCCTTCTTCTTTCGCCTAAACATTTTTATCGGCCCTATGCAATAACTATATTAGTCTGCGGTGTGTTTAAGATCGATATTGATCGAAGCCGCGTGCGCAGCGTCTTGCGGCACGTAGCCTTGAAGATCGTTAATGCGTTTATGCAACGGGTCAGAACCAGGACGATTCGGCGGCTGGCCTTTTTTGTCTCCTGAAACCGAAGCGGTCGATCCGTCTCCACCGGGCGTCGCCGTTGCCGACCCGCTAGGCGCCGCTGCAGTCCCTGCATCGACTGGCGTCGAGACAGCTCCCGGACCGCCAGAAGGTGCGGCCGGCGCACTTGCCGAACCGCTCGAACTGCCGCCGCCATCCACGGATGACATTCCGGCGGTGCTCGCGGGCCGTGCGCTTGGCGTGGCAGCGGCCGGCGACGATCCCATTGCACCACCGGCGGCAGCCCCGGCACCTGCCGCCGAAGTCGGCGACGAGGCCGCCGTAGCCGTCTGCCCAACCGCCGGAGGCACTGCCGTACTATTTGCCGCGGCACTCACAGGAGCCGCCATTGGTCCAGCCGAAGCGCCCCCATCAGCGAAGGGCGTGCTCGAGGCCGGTTCTGTCCCGCCCCCATCGCTGCTCGCTGGCGCGCCAGCGACATCTCCGCCACCTTGCGCGGGCGCAACGTTCGTCGGCGCCGATGGCGGAACAGGAATCCCCGAAACGCTACCGCCGCGCGTCGCCTCGATACTCGAAGCAATTTTTCCGCCAGTCGTGCCGTCCACTTTCTGCGCGAAATTGGCTCTGACGCCGCCCGCCGCATCACCAATCGCACCCTTTGCAAGACCAAGGCCATGACTGCCCATTTCGCCAAGTGCATGCGTCGCCAGAGCGGTGCCACTCTTCCCAAGATCCAACCCCGAGTTCAGACCGGCGCCTAGCGCTTTTGCGAGCCCGGTCGCGCCGGCCGCCGCTCCAGTTGCCCCCGAGGCAGCGCCCGCAGCGCCGGCCATCGCCGCCGCGCCAGCGCCCGCCACGGCCGCCCCAGCCCCGATCGCGGCGCCGAGCATTCCCCCGGCAGTCATGCTCGGGCTACCCGACATCATTGCGCTCGCCATTTGCGGCACCGAAACCCCCAGATAGGCATAGACCAGCGCCTCCCCTGCAGCGACGAGACATGACTGAATCAGGTTCGACGGATCGATAGCCAAGTTGTCGAAGAGCGTTTGCCCCGCACCAACAATCATGTACAGCACCATCAACTTGATACCGGTGGCGACCGCATATTGGAGGTATTTCGACGCCATGTCCGTCGTCCACCGTGATCCGCCAAAACCGAGGAGGATCACCCCGCCACCGATAGCGATGTACGACTCGATTTGAGTCACCAACAGTTGCGCTGCAACGAAAAGGAACGATAAAAAAACCAAAATCGCCAACGCCGTAACGGGAATCACGACCGCGATCTTTTCCATTACACCCAACTCGCCGATCGCCTGGTAAGCGGCCAACGCAGTGTCGAAGCCCGTTGACACGATACCGTCTGGTGTCGCGGCAGACGGCGCAGAGCCACCAGCCCCACCAGCGGCCATACCGATCGTTTTGAACGAGTTGATGATCGCCGGAATCCAGGTATCGGACATTTTGAGAAGCGTCCAGAAAAAGGCAATCGTCATTACCTTCTTCACGAGGCTATTCAAGACGTCGGCAAATTCCGCCTTGTCGAGAATGTACGTTACCGTAGTCCAACCGAAGTCAATCGTCGCCAGCATCCAAAAGAGCTTCTGAGCGTACCCTTTGACGATCGTCCCCCAGGTCACCTGGAGAGGCGAGAACTTAGCGTCCACGCCGTTCAAAAAATTGAACTGGTAGCCGTCACCGCTGCTCTGCGCCAGCGCAGACAGCGAAAGACTCAGCAGGGTCACGACGACGGCAATGACTGCCGTGAACCGGAGCCACTGGCGCACGGAGGATGGTTTGCGGAACGTCAACCTGAGTATGGCAAGCATGGCCGAGTCGCCCTCAGTGCTTGATGCGCTTCGAATGAATGCTTCCGAACACAGCTCTCTCGGCAGCATTCGCATCGATCGCCGGGACTGCCGATGAACTAGCCAGCCGCGGATTCGAGGGGGGCAATTGCCCGTACACGTGGTCAGCATCACTTTGCTTGCCGCAAGCGGCAAGAGCAAAGGCTGTCAGCAAACCAATCACGATGGCGCGCATGGCGTTCTCCGTTAGTTCGACGGCAACGAGGGCGCCGTATACGGGAGGATACGTTTGGCGCGGATGTTTCCGTACACCTGCGCTAGCCCCGTGTTCCCCATGTTTTCCTTGTCCATTTGCGTGGCCAGATAGGCGTTCTGAGACTGCATCTGCGCCATCTGGAGCTGCCGCAACTTCTCGAGTTGGCTGACCATCGCAACCCCAACCTCATTGCCGGCCTGCAGTGCCTGCAACTGCCCTTGCGCGGATTGCGACCGTTGCTGCAGTTGATTAATCATCGATTGCTCGTTCGCGAAGTCATTCATATGAGCGCGCATCACCGCCAACGAATTCTGAACCGCGCTGAGCGTGTTATCGGACCAATTCCTATATGCGTGCTGGAAATCCAATGCCGACCCATAGCCTGGGTGCAGGTTTCGGAACAACTGATCGGCGTTTTGAAGCGTGTAGTCGATCTTCTGTCCAGCCACGACTATCGTCTGCAGGTTCTTGAACGCTTGCGACATGTTGTTGTCGTTCCAGAGCGCGCCAGCCGCTTCTCCCAACAGCGCACTGGGAGACATGTTCATCAGGTTGCGCAACATCGTCTCGTACTGATTGATCTGCGTGACCGTTTGTTGCGCCTGCTGCGCGTACGAGGCGACGAGCTGCAGATTATTCAGGATCTGCGTCGGCTCTGTCGCGCCGGCCACGGCACCGCCGGCGTTGGCTCGCGAAACGAGTGTCAAACCGATCAACAGCGAGATAGCAAAGCGCATCAGAAATTTCATCGTCAACGTCCCCCTCCTCGTTGCGGATCGCACACGTAGGGATTCCTTTCAACCCCGGTGTTGACGTATGCGTACTTGCCGTTTTGTGTCATGTCTGTCTGAATCAGCGTGCGCCGATAGTGGTCGGGATCGATCGCCGCGACGACTGCGCTCGCATTCAGCGCCACGGCCGCATTCGCACTCAACGTTTTAGCGGCGTTGATGGCATTGATTGCGTCCTGGACCCGGGCCTCGTTGGCGGCCGACAATGCGCCATACCCGGCATACAAATGCCATCCTCCGCCGGCAAGGGCGTAGGGCAACCGGAGAGTGACCGTGGTATTGAAGAGTCCGCCTCTTGCCACTGCGTACACGGGAAACAACCCGCCGCGCCAGTCGGCCCAGCTGTTGCCAGTGAGAAATGCCGCCTGCGACATCGCCGGATCGTGCATCCCGATGTAGACCAACCCAGGGCGCGCTTGATCTGCGCCATTGATCGGTAGAGTGAACGTGACGTAAGGCTGAAAGCCTTGGCAAGTGACCTGTACACCCGTCACCGCGATCGTCGATCGGACGCCGACCTGAGCGTGCGCCCAGCCGCACCAGAGCCACATTGCCGCTGCCAGGCTGTTGAAGATCGTTCTTCGCATAGCTTTCCCTTCAAGCGTGCGTGGTGTGACGTACCGCGCCGATACGACGCGCCATGATCGCCTTAAGTCCGTGAAAGCCCAGCACAACCGGAAACGCAACCAGCGCACCGATCAACTGAGCGACAAATGCGATAACCGGCAAGCCAATCATTGCCGCAATCAGAAATACGCCCATGATACCCTCCTTGTGTGCGATTGCCTTTATTATAGCACTATGGATGATAGAACGATATCAAAATATCGTCATGCTGCCTGTTTCGCGATGCCGAGTTGGCGCTCGTGATATGCAATCCACTCCGTAAGTTGCCCCTTGCCCCACTCTTTGTTGGCGTTGCAATGGCGCAGCCATTCGACCGTCCAGCGCTCCCCATGGCTCTTGATTAGTTGCCGCGCAAGCTCGATGTCGGCCTTTCCGGAGGCCCCCACAAAGGCGAGGCACACTGGACCAAGTCCGAGTTGATACTTACGACGCCCTAGGGAAACGCTGATCAATGGACCAACTTCCGAAGTTGCAGGCGAGATG
>NZ_JBQYLP010000036.1:0-61121 GCF_052683555.1 Burkholderia sp. BC1 | reverse complement strand
CATGATCACGATCCGCCGAAATGCGTGATCACGTTCGCCGGAATACGCATCCATATACAACTGGTCATACGTACAGTATCCTAGGGCATCCGTTTGCGCCACGGGAGGCTCATTCATGGAAAAAGCATCTGTTGAGGTGCGGACCTTCAGCAGTATCGAGGAGGTTCGTCAATGCATCCCGAATTTCGTCGACGATAATCCACTGACGAAAACGAACTATAAGCAGTTAGTCGGAGATTACAACTTCACCGAAGAAGTACGGTGCTGTTTCTTGAAGGAAAACGGCAGGCTTTGCGGCGAATCACATAAAAAATGGCTGGGTTGCAGAGCTACATGACGGATCTGCAACAATTATTGGCAATCACTGCGCCAAAGAAAAATTTGGAGCCGACTCCAAGTTCGTCGTCGATCGAAGCCGATATTTGAACGAGCAACGACTCAAGCGTCAGCTTTCCTTAGTTCGACTTCAGATCGCAGAACAGACTGAGCGCCTCGCGCGATTGGCTGAGCTTCGAACCAAGCTTCATGCGTTGGAAGATCGGGTTGCAGAACTAACCAGTAGCGTAGGTAGCCAAACAATGTGGTCACTGCAAAGCATGCAACGATCTGGCAGATCAGATGTTCAGATTAAAGCCATCAAATTCCGAGAATCTACCGACAAGAACGGCAAAACAACGCAGGAGCGGAGCTTCTTTTCCCACACTCTTGGCTCATTTCGCGGCCTGGACTTGGTGCAATCTACGTCATTCTCCAACTTATATAGGCTCATAAAGAGTATCGAGTGGGCGTACAACGACGCCGCTAAACTTCCAGAAAAACCGAAGAGTAAGGAAGTGGAGTCACTGGCCAGTCGGCTGAATGAGTACGATCGCGCTCTCCGCGAAGGAAATCAACTCCTACAACTTGAGAGTGATTTTTTTGAGAATAGCTTTTTACTACTATGTTTCCTATCTACCGACAAATCTGAACGCTTCAAGGCAGCGAAGATCGCTATGCGTCAGGCTGGTGTCCATGGAAGCAAAAACGACGCAAAGGCGTGGCTTGCCGAGCAAGAGAAGGCGCTCAAGGAGCAACTGGCAGCCGACGCCATCGAAATTCGATAGCTTCGTGACCGATCGCCGCCCGCGTTTATATCGGAAAACAGGTAGCTCACCTTGCCTTGTGGGGTGATGTTTGACCGGGCGGCCGCACTGACTCAAACCCAGTCGCGCCGGAACGGTGCCCGCTGGATTGTGCTCACTCCCGGATTTTCGTCGAGCTCCACGTCGGCCTTCAAGAAGCAAAGCTGCTCAATCGACTCACGATGCTTGAGAGCACGAACGACATTTCAGTCGATAGTTCGAATTGCCAACCGCCGACCGGCAAGCCTGCGATTATCGACCGCCGCCGAGTGGCGCGCAGTACCTTAACAAGGATTGCGTCGCATCCGCGTGCTAGCCGTAAGCCACAGGAGCAACCGAATCGAAGAAAGCTCAGCTCCGGTTGACCCGCACGAGCTCGGTCGACATATCGTTGACAGGCAGCAAATGCAACAAGGGCCTAGCCGAAGCTAAGCCCTTGTTTTATATGGTGCCGGCTGCAGGACTCGAACCCGCCACCTGATGATTACAAATCAACTGCTCTACCAGATGAGCTAAGCCGGCGTAAGCGCGAGATTCTACCTCATTTCACGATCTTGAGGCGAGGCCTGCTGCTGCCCTTCGACCCGTCGCCGTCGCTCTTCGGCGGTTCGTCCGCGCCCTCCGACGGCTCCTCGTTCGCCCCGGCATCGCCGACCGGCGTCAGCCCGGCCGACGACTCGCCGCGCTGCGCATCGTCCGCGTGCTCGGCATCGTCGTCGAACGCCCCCGAATCCTCGCCCTCACCGGCCACCGCATCGACCTGGAACGCCATCCCCTGCCCGTTCTCGCGTGCATAGATCGCGAGCACGTTCGCCACGGGAATCTCGATCTTGTGCGCCTTTCCGGAGAACCGCGCAGTGAACTCGACCCACTCGTTGCCCATCTGCAGCTGGCTCGTCGCCTCGAAACTGATATTGAGCACGATCTCGCCGTCACGCACGAACTGACGCGGCACGCGTGTCGAATTGTCGACCCTCACCGCGATATGCGGCGTGTAACCGTTATCGGTGCACCACTCGTACAGCGCGCGCAGCAGATAAGGCTTCGTTGAAATCTCTTGCATCACAATCCTCGAACCCGGAGCGGGCAACACGGCATCCCGCGCTGCCCGCCCCGTCATGCCTTCATTGCATCAGCGACGCATGACCTTTTCGGACGGCGTCAGTGCTTCGATGTACGCCGGACGGCTGAAGATCCGCTCGGCATACTTCATCAGCGGCGCGGCATTCTTCGACAGCTCGATCCCGTAGTGATCGAGGCGCCACAGCAGCGGCGCGATCGCGACGTCGAGCATCGAGAACTCCTCGCCGAGCATGTACTTGTTCTTCACGAAGATCGGCGCGAGCTGCGTCAGGCGATCGCGGATCGCGAGGCGCGCCTTCTCGTGGTTCTTCTCCGCCGCCTTGCCCTTCTCGTTCTCGAGCGTGCTGACGTGAACGAACAGCTCCTTCTCGAAGTTGAGCAGGAACAGGCGCGCACGCGCGCGCTGCACCGGGTCAGCCGGCATCAGTTGCGGATGCGGGAAGCGCTCGTCGATGTACTCGTTGATGATGTTCGATTCGTACAGGATCAGGTCGCGCTCGACGAGAATCGGCACCTGGCCGTACGGGTTCATCACCGAAATGTCTTCCGGCTTGTTGAACAGGTCGACGTCGCGAATCTCGAAGTCCATGCCCTTCTCGAACAGCACCAGCCGGCAACGCTGGGAGAACGGGCAAGTTGTGCCGGAATACAGAACCATCATATTTGCGTTTCCTCAAAAAAGCCGAGGGCCGGCGCGCGGCGAAACCCGTTGCGCGAGTTTCGCGTTGCGCCGGCCCCACGCCGGTCAGGCGTGATTACTTGATATCTTTCCAGTACGCGGCATTGAGCCGCCAGGCCAGGAAAGTCAGGACACCGAGAAAGATCAGCACCCATACGCCGAGGCGCTTGCGGGTCTGCTGAGCCGGCTCGGCCATCCACGTCATGTACGCCACCAGGTCGGCAACGGCAGCATCATAATCGGGCGGCGACAGCGTGCCCGGCGTGACCTGCTGAAAGCCGACGAGCGTACGCACCTTCTCGCCCGTCTCCTCGTCCGTCTTTTCCTCGAATTTCGCGGCGCGCTGCCCCTGCAACTGCCAGAGCACATGGGGCATGCCGACGTTCTCGAACACCGCGTTGTTCCAGCCGGTCGGCCGCGTATCGTCGCGGTAGAAACTCCGCAGATACGTATACAGCCAGTCGCGGCCGCGCGCACGCTCCTCGACCGACAGGTCGGGCGGCGTGGTGCCGAGCCAGTTCTTCGCGTCTTCGGGCCGCATCGCGACGGTCATCGTGTTGCCGACCTTGTCGGTCGTGAACAGGAGATTCTTTTCGATCTCCTTCTGGGATATGCCCAGATCCGTCAGACGGTTGTAGCGCATCAGGTTCGCGCTATGGCAGTTCAGGCAATAGTTTACAAACAATTGCGCGCCGTGCTGAAGCGAAACGAGATTTTCCGTGTTATCGGGCGCCCGGTCGAGCGGAAAATTGCCCTCCGCCGACGCGGCGGGCGCGCCCAGCAGCGCACACGCGGTCGCGCCGATCAGCGCGAGCGTCGAAAGCAGTTTCTTCATGTCGTTCTCTCCTCGCTCACGTTAATGGGGCTTGAAGCGCACCCGTTCCGGCGGCTGCTTGAACGTGCCAAGCGGCGTCCAGACCGGCATGCCGAGGAAGAACGCGAAATAGATCAGCGCGCAGACTTGCGCAATCAGCGTCGCGGCCGGCGACGGCGGCCGTGTCCCGAGGAACGCGAGGGTCAGGAAGGCGGCGACGAAGATCCCGAGGAACACCTTGTGGAACAGCGGCCGGTAGCGGATCGACTTCACCGGACTGCGGTCGAGCCACGGCAAGAAGAACAGGGTGATCACCGCCGAACCCATCACGACGACGCCCCAGAACTTCGACTCCGTCAGATACATGAATACGACGATCGCCGCGGCCAGCACGGGCAGACCGATCTTCCACTTGCCGCGCGCGCGGATCAGCGCAAGCACGCCGAGCAGCGCGATCACGATCATCAGCACGATCTTGAACGGGTCGGTGGTCGCGCGCAGCATCGCGTAGAACGCCGTGAAATACCAGACCGGCGCGATTTCGGGCGGCGTCTGCAGCGGGTTCGCCGGCACGAAGTTGTTCGACTCGAGGAAGTAGCCGCCCATTTCCGGCGCGAAGAACACGATCAGCGCGAACACCATCAGGAACACGCAGACGCCGAAGAAGTCGTGCACCGAGTAGTACGGATGGAACGGGATGCCGTCGAGCGGAATGCCGTTCGCGTCCTTCTTCGCCTTGATCTCGATGCCGTCGGGGTTGTTCGATCCGACCTCGTGCAGCGCGACGAGGTGCGCGACGACGAGCCCGACCAGCACGAGCGGAATCGCGATCACGTGGAATGCGAAGAAGCGGTTCAGCGTGACGTCCGACACGACGTAGTCGCCGCGAATCCACAGCGACAGGTCGGGGCCGACGAACGGGATCGCCGAGAACAGGTTCACGATCACCTGCGCGCCCCAGAACGACATCTGGCCCCAGGGCAGCAGATAGCCGAAGAACGCCTCGGCCATCAGGCAGAGGAAGATCGCGCAGCCGAAGATCCACACGAGCTCGCGCGGCTTGCGGTACGAGCCGTACATCAGCCCGCGGAACATGTGCAGATACACGACGACGAAGAACATCGACGCGCCCGTCGAGTGCATGTAGCGGATCAGCCAGCCCCACGGCACCTCGCGCATGATGTACTCGACCGATGCGAACGCGAGCATCGAGTCGGGCTTGTAGTTCATCGTCAGGAAGATGCCGGTGACGATCTGGTTGACGAGCACCAGCAGCGCGAGCGAGCCGAAGAAGTACCAGAAGTTAAAGTTCTTCGGCGCGTAGTATTCGGAAACGTGCTTCTTCCAGGTGGTCGTCAGCGGGAAGCGCTGGTCGATCCAGCCGGTGAGACCTGTCGTGGAGACTTCCTTGTTGTCGGCCATCACGCTTCTCCTTTCTCGTCCTTGCCGATCACGAGGGTCGTCGCCGACGTGAACATATAGGGCGGGATGTCGAGATTCTGAGGCGCCGGCTTGTTCTTGAACACGCGGCCGGCAAGGTCGTACGTCGAACCGTGGCACGGGCAGAGGAAACCGCCCGGCCAGTCGTCCGGCAGGTTCGGCTGCGGACCCGGCGTGAAGCGCTGGCTCGGCGTGCAGCCGAGGTGCGTGCACACGGCCATCACGACGAGAATGTTCTTGCGATCGGCCCGCGAGCGATATTCGTTCGCGCAGTACGCGGGCAACGGCATCGAATACGGGGATTTCGTGTTGGGGTCGGCGACTTCCTTGTCGGCCTTGACGACGTCGGCCAGCATCGCGTCGGTACGATTGAGGACCCACACGGGCTTGCCGCGCCACGGCACGGTGATCATTTCGCCGGGCTTCAGGCCGCTGATGTCGACCTCGACCGGCGCCCCGGCCGCTTTGGCTTTCGCGGACGGCGCCAGCGACGCCGCGAAAGGTATGACAGTGGCAACGCCTCCTACGCCACCTGCTACGGATGTCGCAATCAGCCAGGTACGGCGGCCGCTGTCGACGCGTTTCTCTTCCTTGTCTCGCATCACACGCCCCACTTCTGAGTTGGATTTACCGTCACGACTTTCCATTCCGCCGCTAGTTTGCGCGAATGGAGTCGCCATTTACAAGGCCCGGCGGCAAAAATCCCCTCGAAGTGATTGATAGTTAAGGGTTTTCCCCCACTATAGGAGCAGTTAACTCATAGGCGTTTTAAGCGAGCGCTTCATAGACGCGTTTCGATGCACCGCCGCAATTCCGGCCGTCAGACCGGATTGTGAATATCGATAAACAGGTGTTCGAGGTCGAATTGCTCGGACAAATGCGTACCGAGCGCCTGGATTCCGTAGCGTTCCGTCGCATGGTGCCCTGCCGCAACATAGGCAACGCCGCTCTCCGCGACCGTATGCGTGACGAATTCCGATACCTCGCCGGTCAGGTACACGTCGGCGCCGGCCTCGATCGCCGCGTCGAAATAGCTCTGTGCGGCGCCGGTGCACCATGCGATGCGGCGCAGCTGCATGTCGCGATCACCGAGCACGAGCGGTGCGCGGCCGAGCGTGTTTTCGACCTTCGCGACGAAGTGCTCGAGCGTGACGGGCATCGGCAGCGTGGCCATCCAGCCGAGATCGCCGTCGCCGAAATGCGACTCGCCGATCAGGCCGAGCTTCGCACCGAGCTGCGCGTTGTTGCCGAACTCCGGATGCGCGTCGAGCGGCAGATGGAACGCGAACAGGTTCAGGTCGTTCGCGAGCAGCAGCTTCAGGCGCTGGTACTTGCGGCCGGTGATCTGCGGCGCCTCGTTGCGCCAGAAATAGCCGTGATGGACTAGGACCGCATCGGCGCCCCACTCGAGCGCCGCTTCGAGAAACGCGACCGAAGCCGTCACGCCGGTCGCGATCTTCTCGATCTTGCGGCGCCCCTCGACCTGCAGCCCGTTCGGGCAATAGTCCTTGAAGCGCGCGGTTTCGAGGGTATTGTTCAAGTACAATTCAAGTTCGATCCGATCCATATAAACCTCTAATCCATTCAGATGCTTAGACGCTTCTGGCTGTTCTTCGCGCAAGCGGTCACGGTGCTGCTCGCGCTGATGTTCATCGTCGTGACGCTCAAGCCGCAATGGCTGCAACGTCAGGGACAGCTCGGCAAGCAGCTCGCCACGCCGATCGTCGCGCTGCGCGAAGTCGCGCCGGGCAGCATCGGCGGCGCAGCGGCGACCACGTCGTACGCCGATGCCGCGCAAAAGGCGATGCCGGCAGTCGTCAACGTATTCTCGAGCAAAGACGGCTCGCTGCCGCCCGATCCGCGCGCGAAAGATCCGCTGTTTCGCTATTTCTTCGGCGACCGCAACGCGCGCAAGCAGCAGGACGAACCGGCGGCCAATCTCGGCTCGGGCGTCATCGTGAGCCCGGAAGGTTACATTCTAACGAACCAGCACGTCGTCGACGGCGCCGACCAGATCGAAGTCGCGCTCGCCGACGGCCGTACCGCCACCGCGAAGGTGATCGGCAGCGATCCCGAAACCGATCTCGCGGTGCTGAAGATCAACATGACGAACCTGCCGACGATCACGCTCGGCCGCTCGGACCAGGCGCGCGTCGGCGATGTCGTGCTCGCGATCGGCAACCCGTTCGGCGTCGGCCAGACGGTCACGATGGGCATCATCAGCGCGCTCGGCCGCAACCACCTCGGCATCAACACGTTCGAGAACTTCATCCAGACCGACGCGCCGATCAACCCCGGCAACTCGGGCGGTGCGCTCGTCGACGTGAACGGCAACCTGCTCGGGATCAATACCGCGATCTACTCGCGCTCGGGCGGCTCGCTCGGCATCGGCTTTGCGATTCCGGTGTCGACCGCGCGCACGGTGCTCGAGAGCATCATCACGACGGGCTCGGTCACGCGCGGCTGGATCGGCGTCGAACCGCAGGACGTGACGCCGGAAATCGCCGAGTCGTTCGGACTTCAGCAGAAATCGGGCGCGATCGTCGCGGGCGTGCTCCAGGGCGGCCCGGCCGACAAGGCCGGCATCAAGCCGGGCGACATCCTCGTGACGGTCAACGGCGAGGACATCACCGATACGACGAAGCTGCTGAACGTCGTCGCGCAGATCAAGCCCGGCACGTCGACGAAGGTGCACGTGGTGCGCAAGGGCAAGCAGTTCGACGTCAACGTCGTGATCGGCAAGCGCCCGCCGCCGCCGAAGCAGACGCTCGACGATCAGGACAGCGACACCGAGTAACGCGCGCGCCGCGCGGCCGGCATGGCGCACAGCGGCGTGGGCCGGCAGCCGCCGCGACCGCAAACGGCGGACACGCAACAAAAAAGGGCAGCCGGCAGGCTGCCCTTTCTACTTTCGAGCGCGACGTGCAAGCGACGCGCCGCACGTCGGCCGGGTATTACCGGCCCGCCGATCAGCTCGCGGCGCCGTTCTCCGCTTCGGCCTCGGCGCTCGGCTTCGGCACGAAGAATCGCGCGGCGAGAATGCCGGCCTCGTACAGCACGACGAGCGGCAACGCGAGCATCAGTTGCGAGAACACGTCCGGCGGCGTGACGACCGCCGCGACGACGAACGCGCCGACGATCACGTACGGCCGGATTTCCTTCAGCTTCTGCAGCGTCAGCACGCCCATCCGCACGAGCAGCACGACGACGATCGGCACTTCGAACGTGACGCCGAACGCGATGAACATCCCGAGCACGAAACTCAGGTAGTTGTCGATATCGGTCGACATCTCCGCGCCGAGCGGGGCGTTGTAGTGCGCCATCACGCGGAAGATCGTCGGGAACACGAGGAAGTACGCGAACGCCATCCCGCAGAGGAACAGCACGTAGCTGCTGCCGACGAGCGGCGCGACGAGCTTCTTCTCGTGCTGGTACAGCCCCGGCGCGACGAATGCCCAGATCTGGTACAGCACGACCGGCAGCGCGATCACGAGCGCGACGAGCATCGTGACCTTCATCGGCACGAAGAACGAGCCCGTCACGTCGGTGACGATCATCTTGCCGCCCTTCGGCAGGTTCTCCATCAGCGGCCGCGCGAGCAGCCGGAAGATGTCGGGCGCCCAGTAGACGAGCCCGAGAAACACGACGATGACGGCCAGCCCCGCGCGGATGATGCGATCGCGGAGCTCGACGAGATGGGAAATGAAGGTTTCTTCCGGAGCGTCGTCCGGATTCTGCTGGGGGTCGCTCACACCGGCCCTCGGTAGGATTGACGAGCGCGCATGCGCTCAGCTCAGAAGAAGCGCGCCGGCCGGCGCAGGCTGGCCGGCTGGTGCCGCGCGACGCGCGCCGCGCCCGATTGCACGTGCGTGCGGCGCGTCGTGGCGCGCTTGTACCAGACCGGCGTCGCGCTCTGCTTCACGCGCCAGTTGCGCCGCTTCGGCGCCGACGCCGCGACGCTGCCGCGCCATGCCGGAGCGGCCGGCTGCGGCTCGGATTCCGACGAAGCCGACGTGCCGTGCACCGCATCGTTCAGACCGCCGATCGCCGCATTCCACGATTCGTTGAGCTCCTTCTCGTGCTCGCGCAGATTGTCGTGAATCGTCGTCTCGACGTTGCGCGCCGCCGTCTCGAAATCGCTTTTCATCGTGCGCAGCGCATCGAGCTCGATTTCGCGCGAGACCTCGGCCTTCACGTCGTTGATGTAGCGCTGCGCGCGGCCGAACAGCGCGCCGGCCGTGCGGGCAACGCGCGGCAGGCGCTCGGGGCCGAGCACCACGAGCGCGACGACGCCGATCAGCGCCATCTTCGAAAGACCGAGATCCAGCATCGCGAATGCCTGTCAGCGCCGGCGTTACGCCTTGTTCGAATCGGAACGCGTCGCTTCCTTCGCGTTCACGTCCACCGTGCCCGAGCGCGGCAGCTGCTGCGCGTCGGCCGGCGCATCGCCGTCCTTCATGCCGTCCTTGAAACCCTTCACCGCGCTGCCGAGATCGTTGCCGATGTTGCGCAGCTTCTTCGTGCCGAAAACCAGCGCGACGATCAGCAGCACGATCAGCCAGTGCCAAATGCTCAATCCACCCATGATGAAACCTCTCCTCAACCACGCCGCGTGCGGCGCAAATCGCCGGCGACGCGCCGGCTTCGACTGTCAATGCGGAAAATGCCCCGCGCCGTCAACCCATCCGCTGCCACGGACGCGGGCCGGCCAGGATGTGCGCGTGCAGATGGTAAACCTCCTGCCCGCCGCCGGGGCCCGTGTTGATCACGGTGCGGAAACCCGTTTCGCCGCCCGTATACGCGACGCCCAGCTGATCGGCAAGCCGCGCGACGAGCACCATCAGCCGGCCGAGCATCGGCGCGTCGTCGTCGGTCGCCGCCGACAGCGTCGGCAGATGGCGACGCGGGATCACGAGCACGTGCGTGTCGGCCGCCGGGCGGATGTCGCGGAACGCGACGAATTCGTCGTCCTCGTGCACTTTCGTGCTCGGGATTTCGCCTGCCGCGATCTTGCAGAACAGGCAATTCGGATCGTGACTCATGTTGCTCCTGCTGGTGCCCGCACGCGGCCCGTCAGAACCAGGCCTGCGGATCGAGCGCCTTGTTGTCGTTCAGGTACAGCCAACCCTTGATGATACGGTACAGCGTCCAAATCCACGTGACAAACATCACCGCGAACCCGACCGCCACGAACGCGAGCGCGAATCCGATCACGTAAGCGATCAGCGCGCGCCAGAACGTGCGGATCTGCCACTCGAAGTGATCGGCGTACGGCGTGCCGGCCACGTCGCCACGCTTCACGTAGTTGATGATGATCGCGATGATGCCCGTGATCCCGCCGGTCAGCCAATGGATCGCGTACAGCGCGTACAGCACGTGCGTGAGCGTGCGCAGCCCCTTCAGGCGCTCGGCCTCCGCCGCGGCGGACACCGCCGGCGGCGGAAACTGGCTCGACGTATCGGTCATGATGCTACCCCCGTCAGATGACAATTCTTACAGCTTACCGCACGACCGCCATCGGCGCGGGCCGGAATACGTCACCCGCCGTTTGCTTCGCGCTCACGGCGCTTGCGCAACGCCTTCTCCTCGATCCCCGACAGCCCTTCGCGCCGCTCGAGCTCGGCGATCACGTCGGCCGGGCTCAGATCGAAATGCGACAGCATCACGAGGCAGTGGAACCAGAGGTCGGCCACCTCGCCGACCAGCGCGGACGGCGCGCCGCCCTGGCGCACGTCCTTCGCGGCCAGCACGACTTCGGTCGCCTCTTCGCCGATCTTCTTCAGCACCGCGTCGTCGCCCTTGTGGAACAGGCGCGATACGTACGATTGTTCGGGATCGCCGCCCTTGCGGCTGTCGATCACGCCGGCGAGGCGCAGCAGCGTGTCTTCGGTCGATTGCGTCATTTGTAGATATGTTCGGGGTCTTTCAGCACCGGATCGACCGCGACCCACTCGCCTGCGTCGACGGTGCCTTCGAATTTCTGGAAGAAGCACGAATGCCGGCCGGTGTGGCATGCAATGCCCGACACCTGCTCGACCTTCAGCAGTACGACGTCTTCGTCGCAGTCGAGCCGCACCTCGTGCACGTGCTGCACGTGGCCCGACTCCTCGCCCTTGAACCACAGGCGCTTGCGCGAGCGCGAATAATAGACCGCGCGCCGCGTCTCGATCGTCTTCGCCAGTGCTTCGCGGTTCATCCACGCGAACATCAGCACGTCGTTCGTCGACGCTTCCTGTGCGATCACCGGCACGAGGCCGTTGTCGTCCCAGCGGACCTTGTCGAGCCACGCGGGCAGCGGTTTCGTTTCGGTATTCATCACAGCCTCACCGGAATGCCCTGCTCGGCCATGAAGCGCTTCGCTTCGCCGACCGTGTGCTCGCCGTAGTGGAAGATGCTCGCGGCGAGCACCGCATCCGCACGGCCGTCCTTGATGCCGTCGGCCAGATCCTGCAGCGAGCCGACGCCGCCCGATGCGATCACCGGCACCGGCACCGCGTCGGAGACGCCGCGCGTGAGCGCCAAGTCGAAGCCCGACTTCGTGCCGTCGCGGTCCATGCTCGTGAGCAGGATCTCGCCCGCGCCGAACTCGGCCATCTTGCGCGCCCATTCGATCGCGTCGAGCCCTGTGCCCTTGCGGCCGCCGTGCGTGAATACTTCCCAGCGCGGCGCTTCGCCGTCGGCCGACACGCGCTTCGCGTCGATCGCGACGACGATGCACTGCGAACCGTACTTGTCGGCCGCGTCGCGCACGAGCTGCGGATTCGCGACCGCCGACGAATTCATGCTGACCTTGTCCGCGCCCGCGTTGAGCAGGCGCCGCACGTCCTCGACGGCGCGCACGCCGCCGCCGACCGTCAGCGGGATGAAGACCTGCGACGCGACGGCCTCGATGATCGGCAGGATCAGGTCGCGCTGGTCGGACGTCGCGGTGATGTCGAGGAACGTCAGTTCGTCGGCGCCCTGCTCGTCGTAGCGGCGGGCGATCTCGACGGGGTCGCCCGCGTCGCGCAGTTCGACGAAGTTGACGCCCTTGACGACACGCCCGGCAGTCACGTCCAGGCAGGGGATGATGCGTTTAGCTAGAGCCATGATGTTGCGCCAAATGCCGCGACGGGGACGGCCGGTTACGGCCGGTCGGGCGGCCGGTTGCGGACGTCTCGCATGAGACGCCCGGTCGGGCCGCCCGCAGGCGGCCCCGGCGAAAGCGAAGAACGCGCTCAGGCGTCGTCGAGCTCGCCGTTCAGTTCATCGGCACGCCGTTGCGCGGCCGCGAAATCGAGATCGCCGGAGTAGATCGCGCGACCGCAGATCACGCCTTCGACACCTTCTTCTTCCACTTCGCAGAGCTTGTCGATGTCTTCGAGGTTCGACAGGCCGCCGCTCGCGATCACCGGAATGCCGACCGCCTGCGCGAGCTTCACGGTCGCATCGATGTTGATGCCCTGCAGCATCCCGTCGCGGCCGATGTCGGTGTAGACGATCGATTCGACACCGTAATCCTCGAACTTCTGCGCGAGATCGATCACTTCGTGGCCGGTCAGCTTGCTCCAGCCGTCGGTCGCGACCTTGCCGTCCTTCGCGTCGAGGCCGACGATGATGTTGCCCTGGAACGCCGTGCAGGCGTCGCGCAGAAAGCCCGGATCCTTCACGGCCGCCGTGCCGATGATCACGTACGACAGGCCCGCGTCGAGATACTTCTCGATCGTCTCGAGGCTGCGAATGCCGCCGCCGAGCTGCACCGGGATTTCATCGCCGACTTCGTCGAGGATCGCTTCGATCGCATCGAGATTCTTCGGCTTGCCGGCGAACGCGCCGTTCAGGTCGACGAGATGCAGCCGCCGGGCGCCGAGATCGACCCACTTGCGGGCCATCGCCGCCGGGTCCTCGGAGAAAATCGTGGCCTGGTCCATATCGCCCTGTTTGAGGCGCACACACTGACCGTCTTTGAGATCGATGGCCGGAATCAGCAGCATAGCAATCGGGTGTCGTCGTGGAAAAAGAAAAGAATCCGGCGCGTACCGGCCAAACCGGTGCCGCGCCGTCTCGCTAGTTTAGTACAACTCTTTCGGCGCCTACGCGCGCGAGCCCCGTACGACGGGCGTTTCCGGCCCGTCGACTGTGGTTCGCGCACCACGTTTACGGTTTCCAGTGTACGAAGTTGCGATACAGACGCAACCCGACCTCCGCGCTTTTTTCCGGGTGGAATTGGGTCGCGAAGATGTTGTCGCGCGCGACCGCGGACGTAAACGGCGCGCCGTACGCCGTTTCGCCGACCGTATGCGCCGGATCGTCCGGCATCACGTAATAGCTGTGCACGAAATAGAAATACGCATCGTCGGGCACGCCGTCCCACAGCGCGTGCGCGCGCGACTGTCGCACGCGGTTCCAGCCCATCTGCGGCACCTTGAAGCGCGAGCCGTCGTCCTGCAGCCGGCCGTCGAGTTCGAAGCGCACGACCTTGCCGGGCAGCAGCCCGAGCCCCTTCGTGTCGCCTTCCGCGCTCCAGTCGAACAGCATCTGCTCGCCGACGCACACGCCGAGCAGCGGCTTCGTGCGCGACGCTTCGACGACGGCCTCCTGCAGGCCCGATTCGCCGAGGCAGCGCATGCAGTCCGGCATCGCGCCCTGGCCCGGCAGCACGACGCGGTCGGCTGCGCGAATCGCGGCCGGCGTATCGACGATCGCCACGTCGGCGGCCGGCTCGGCCTTCTTGAGCGCCTGCGCGACCGAGCGCAGGTTGCCCATCCCATAATCCACAATCGCAATCGAAGTTTTCATCTCAGTGCAGGCAATAGCGCCCTCAGTCCGTTGACGATGAATTCCACCGCCAGCGCCGACAGCATCAGACCCATCAGCCGCGTGGCGATGTTGATGCCGGTGCGGCCGATCCAGTTCGCGATCGGCTCCGCGAGCCGCATCGCAACGAAACACAGCAGGGCCAGAATCGCGCCGATCGCGACGAGCCCGGCCCGCTCATACCAGTGATGCGCATTCGCCGCATACACGATCGCCGTGCTGATCGAGCCGGGGCCCGTGAGCAGCGGGATCGCGAGCGGCACCACCGCGATGTTGTCCTTCAGTTCGGCCTCGTCGCGCTCCTCCGGCGTCGAGCGCGTGTTGCCGATCTGCGCGTTCAGCATGCTGATCGCCATCAGCAACATGATGATCCCGCCGCCGACTTCAAGCGAGCCGACCGAAATCCCGAAGAAGCGGATGATCTGCTGCCCGAGCAGCACCGTCACCGTCATCACGCAGAACACCGATACCGACGCGATCCGGATCGTGCGGCGCCGCTCCGCTTCGTTCTGCTGCGCGGTCAGGCTCAGGAAGAACGGCACCGCGCCGACCGGATTGATCAGCGCGAGCAGCGAAATGAACGATTTGAGCAGATCCATCGCAAGCCGGCGCGTTGCGCCGAAGCCGTGAGCTTGTCGTCGCCGTCCGGTCGTCAGTTCAGAGGCTGCCCTTGGTCGACGGAATCTGCCCGGCCGCGCGCTCGTCCAGTTCGACCGCCGCGCGCAGCGCGCGGCCGAACGCCTTGAACACCGTCTCGAGCTGATGGTGCGCGTTGATGCCGCGCAGGTTGTCGATATGCAGCGTGACGCCCGCGTGGTTCACGAAGCCGCGGAAGAATTCGATCGACAGATCGACGTCGAACGTGCCGATCCGCGCACGCGTGAACGGCACGTGGAATTCGAGGCCGGGACGGCCCGAGAAGTCGATCACGACGCGCGACAGCGCTTCGTCGAGCGGCACGTACGCGTGGCCGTAGCGGCGGATGCCCTTCTTGTCGCCGATCGCCTTTGCGACGGCTTGCCCGAGCGTGATGCCGACGTCCTCGACCGTGTGGTGATCGTCGATATGCGTGTCGCCATGCGCTTCGACCTCGAGGTCGACCAGACCGTGTCGCGCGATCTGGTCGAGCATATGGTCGAGAAACGGCACGCCGGTGGCCAGCTTCTGCCGGCCGGTGCCGTCGAGATCGAGCTTCACACGGATCTGCGTTTCGCTGGTATTGCGAACGACTTCCGCCACACGCATGGCAATTCCTTGAATGAGTCTGATGTAAATGGGGATTGATCGTCGCGCGCCGCCGCGCCGTGGCGTCAATCGGGCAGCGCGAGTTTCAGGGCAGCCAGCAGGCGCGCGTTTTCGTCGGGAGAACCGACGGTCAGCCGCACGCATTCGGCCAGCAACGGATGCATTTTACTCACGTTTTTGACGAGCACCCGCTCGGTGAGCAGCGCGTCGAACACGGCAGCCGCGTCGGGCACGCGCACCAGCAGGAAATTGCCGGCGCTCGGGAACACCGTCGCGCCCGGCAGCGCGGCCACCGCCTGCGCGAGCCGCGCGCGTTCGGCGCGCAATTCGGCCGCCTGTGCGTCGAGCACGTCGAGATGGTCGAGCAGGAAATCGGCGGTCGCCTGCGTCAGCACGTTGATGTTGTACGGCGGGCGCACCTTGTCGAATTCGTTCAGCCATGCAGGCCGGCCGACCAGGTAGCCGAGCCGGATCCCCGCGAGGCCCAGCTTCGACACCGTGCGCATCACGACGACGTTGTCGAACTCGCCCGCGCGCGGCAGCCAGCTGTGCTGCGCGAACGGCTGGTACGCCTCGTCGATCACGATCAGGCTGTGCGTCGCGGCGCGCAGGATGCGCTCGATGTCGGCATCGTCGTACAGCGTGCCCGTCGGATTGTTCGGATACGCGAGATACACGATGGCCGGCCGATGTTCGGCGATCGCCGCGAGCATCGCGTCGACGTCGAGCGTCAGGTCGGCCTTCAGCGGCACGCCGACGAAGTCGAGCTGCGCGAATCGCGCGGACAGTTCGTACATCACGAAGCCCGGCACGGGCGCGAGCACCTTCGCACCCGGTTTCGCGCACGCGATCGAGATCATGCTGATGATTTCGTCGGAACCGTTGCCGAGCAGCACGTCGCACGTGCCGGGCACGCCCATCGCGTGGCGCAGCTTGTCGAGCAGCGCGGCCGGGCGCGGCGCCGGATAGCGGTTCAGCGCGACCCGCGCGAGCCGTTCGCCGAGCGCCGCGGCGAGCGGCTCGGGCAGCGGGTACGGGTTCTCCATCGCGTCGAGCTTCACGAACCCGCTCGCGTCCGGCACCGGATAGCTCGTCATGGCGAGCACGTCGCGGCGGATGATGTCTTGTGGCGTCGTCATGGTAGGCAAGCCGGCGTGCATCGCGCCGGCGTCAAATGGTCGGCAAGGCGGCGGCTGCCGCCCTGCGCTCGTCTCCTGCGCGGCGCCGGAACGGGGTTCCGGCGGCCGGTCACCCCTTCATCCGGAACTCGGCGCTCTTCGCGTGCGCCTGCAGGCCCTCGCCGTACGCGAGTTCGGCCGCAATTTCGCCGAGCGTATGCGCGCCTTCCGCGCTGACCTCGATCAGGCTCGAGCGCTTGATGAAGTCGTACACGCCGAGCGGCGACGAGAAGCGCGCCGTGCGCGACGTCGGCAGCACGTGGTTCGGCCCCGCGCAGTAGTCGCCGAGGCTCTCGCTCGTGTAGCGGCCGAGGAAGATCGCGCCCGCGTGGCGGATCTGCTGGCTCCATTGCTGCGGCTCGAGCGCCGAAATCTCGAGGTGCTCGGGCGCGATGTCGTTGGCGATCCGGCACGCTTCGGTCATGTCGCGCACCTTGATCAGCGCGCCGCGCCCTTCGAGCGACGCGCGGATCACGTCCTGGCGCGGCATCGACGGCAGCAGCTCGGCGATCGCCTTCTCGACGCGCTCGATGAACGACGCGTCCGGGCAGAGCAGGATCGACTGCGCGAGTTCGTCGTGCTCGGCCTGCGAGAACAGGTCCATCGCCACCCAGCTCGGATCGGTCGTGCCGTCGCACAGCACGAGGATCTCCGACGGGCCGGCGATCATGTCGATGCCGACCGTGCCGAACACGCGGCGCTTCGCCGACGCGACGTACGCATTGCCGGGCCCGCAGATCTTGTCGACGGCCGGCACGGTCGCCGTGCCGTACGCGAGCGCGCCGACGGCCTGCGCGCCGCCGATCGTGAACACGCGGTCGACGCCGCCGAGCAGCGCTGCGGCGAGCACGAGGTCGTTCTTCACGCCATCCGGGGTCGGGACCACCATCACGATCTCGCCGACGCCCGCGACGCGCGCGGGAATCGCATTCATCAGCACCGACGACGGATACGCGGCCTTGCCGCCCGGCACGTAGAGGCCGACGCGATCGAGCGGCGTGATCTTCTGGCCGAGCACCGTGCCGTCGCTTTCCGTGTACTGCCAGCTATGCGTGCCGCATTCGATCTTCTGCTTCTCGTGGTACCCGCGCACACGCGCGGCAGCCGCTTCCAGCGCGGCGCGCGCCTTCGGCTCGAGGCCGTCCAGCGCGGCCTGCAGCGCGTCCTGCGGCAGCTCGAGCGCGGCGACGCTGTCCGCGTTCAGCCGGTCGAAGCGGTTCGTGTACTCGAGCACCGCGGCGTCGCCGCGCGACTTCACGTCGGCGAGGATCTGCGCGACCGAGCGCTCGATCGCCTCGTCTTCGCTCGCTTCGAACGCGAGCACCGCACGCAGCGCGGCGTCGAAGCCTTCGCTCGTCGAATCGAGTTTGCGGATGGTGATGGACATGGGAGTTCCGTTACGGTGATGCGCTCATACGCCATTCTGCGACGCGCGTTCGAACGCGTCGAGGAACGGCTTGAGCGCCGCGCGCTTCAACTTCAGCGCAGCCTGGTTCACGACGAGACGCGACGAGATCGCCATGATCTCCTCGACCTCGACCAGATTGTTCGCCTTCAGCGTGCCGCCCGAGCTGACCAGATCGACGATCGCGTCCGCGAGGCCGACGAGCGGCGCGAGCTCCATCGAGCCGTACAGCTTGATCAGGTCGACGTGCACGCCCTTTGCGGCGAAGTGTTCGCGCGCCGTTTCGACGTACTTCGTCGCGACGCGCAGCCGCGCGCCCTGGCGCACCGCGTTCGCGTAATCGAAGCCGGCCGGCACCGCGACCGACATCCGGCAACGCGCAATGTTCAGATCGATCGGCTGGTACAGCCCCGAGCCGCCGTGCTCGACGAGCACGTCCTTGCCGGCCACGCCGAAATCGGCCGCGCCGTATTCGACGTAGGTCGGCACGTCGCTCGCGCGCACGATGATCACGCGCAGGTTCGGGTCGGTCGTCGGCAGGATCAGCTTGCGCGACGTTTCCGGATCCTCGGCGACCTGCACGCCGGCTGCGGCCAGCAGCGGCAGGGTTTCCTCGAAAATGCGGCCCTTCGACAGGGCGAGGGTCAGCGGCGCGGTCATGCTTGGCTCCCGGAGACGCGGCGCACGTTCGCGCCGACGGCGGTCAGTTTGGCTTCCATGCGGTCGTAGCCGCGATCGAGGTGATAGATGCGGTCGACGCGCGTCTCGCCTTCGGCGCGCAGCCCGGCGATCACGAGGCTCGCGGACGCGCGCAGGTCGGTCGCCATCACGTTCGCACCCGACAGCTTGTCGACGCCCGTCACGAGCGCCGTATTGCCGTCGACCGTGATGTTCGCGCCGAGGCGGTTCAGCTCCTGCACGTGCATGAAGCGGTTCTCGAAGATCGTTTCGACGACCTGCGCGGTGCCGGTCGCCACCGAATTGAGCGCCATGAACTGTGCCTGCATGTCGGTCGGAAACGCCGGGTATTCGGACGTGCGGATCGTCACCGCGTTCGGCCGGCGATCCATCTTCACGCGCAGCCAGCGATCGCCTTCCTCGACCGTCACGCCGGCTTCACGAAGCTTGTCAATCACCGCGTCGAGGATGTGCGGACGCACGCCGGTCAGCGTCACGTCGCCGCCCGCCGCCGCGACCGCGCACAGGAACGTGCCGGCCTCGATGCGGTCCGGAATCACCGCGTGGTGCGCGCCGTGCAGGCGCTCGACGCCCTGGATCACGAGGCGGTCGGTGCCGATGCCGTCGATTTTCGCGCCCATCGCGACCAGCAAGTGTGCGAGATCGCTCACTTCCGGTTCGCGCGCCGCGTTTTCGATCACGGTCTCGCCGTCGGCGAGCGTGGCGGCCATCAGCAGGTTTTCGGTGCCCGTCACGGTGATCATGTCGGTCACGATGCGCGCGCCCTTCAGACGCTTCGCGCGCGCCTCGATGAAGCCGTGCTCGATGCTGATCTCGGCGCCCATCGCCTGCAGCCCCTTGATGTGCTGGTCGACGGGCCGCGCACCGATCGCGCAGCCGCCGGGCAGCGATACCTTCGCCTCGCCGAAGCGCGCGAGCAGCGGGCCGAGCACGAGGATCGACGCGCGCATCGTCTTCACGAGCTCGTACGGCGCGACGAGGTTGTCGACACGCGACGCGTCGAGCTGCACACGGCAGCCGTCGGTCTCGCTCTTCACGCCCATCTGGCCGAGCACCTTCAGCGTGGTGCGCACGTCCTGCAGATTCGGCACGTTGTCGAGGTGCACGGGCTCGGCGCTCAGCAGCCCCGCGCACAGAATCGGCAGCGCCGCGTTCTTCGCGCCCGACACGACGATCTCGCCCGCGAGCCGGCGGCCGCCTTCGATCACGAGCTTGTCCATCCCCTGCCCCTGCGTTTCCCCGTTGGCGGCCGGGTGTGCCGTCGCGACGCTCTGCACGGCGTCGCGCTCGTTGACGGTGACTTGCACTCAGTTTTTCCGGTTATGCGTTCTGCCATTCGGCGGGCGTCAGCGTCTTCATGCTGAGCGCGTGAATTTCCTGCTTCATGCGGTCGCCGAGCGCCGCATACACGAGCTGATGGCGCTGGATCGGCCGCTTGCCTTCGAAGGCCGGCGACACGATCGTCGCGAAGAAGTGCTGGCCGTCACCTTCGACTTCCAGATGCGTGCAGGCGAGCCCGCCTGCGATGTATTGCTTGACCTGTTCGGGAGTCGGCAACATGAAAGGCTCCTGTCGGCGCGCGCCGCCCGCGGCGGCCGCTGCCATTCGATATCAATGACGCAGCTTGTAGCCGGTCGCGAGCAGCCGCATCGCGAACATCGCGAGCAGCACGAAGAAACCGGCGACGATCGCGAGGCTCGTGAACGGGTGGATGTCGGACGCGCCGAAGAACCCGTAGCGGAAGCCGTCGATCATGTAGAAAAACGGATTCAGACGCGAGACCTCGCGCCACACGGGCGGCAGCGAGTGCGTCGAATAGAACACGCCGGACAGGAACGTCAGCGGCATGATCAGGAAGTTCTGGAACGCGGCGAGCTGGTCGAACTTCTCGGCCCAGATGCCGGCGATCAGCCCGAGCGTGCCGAGGATCGCGGAGCCGAGCAGCGCGAACGCGACGATGAACAGCGGCGCCGCGAAATGCATCGGGATGAACCAGATCGTCACGACGAACACGCCCGCGCCGACCGTCAGCCCGCGCACCACCGACGCAAGCACGTAGGCGCCGAAGATGTCGCGGTACGACAGCGGCGGCAGCAGCACGAACACGAGATTGCCGGTGATCTTCGACTGGATCAGCGACGACGAGCTGTTCGCGAACGCGTTCTGCAGCACGCTCATCATCACGAGGCCCGGCACGAGGAAGCTCACGTATTCGACGCCCGGATACACCTCGACGCGGCCCGACAGCGCGTGGCCGAAGATCGTCAGATACAGCAGCGCGGTGACGACGGGCGCGAGCACCGTCTGGAACGATACCTTCCAGAAGCGCAGCAGCTCCTTGTAGAACAGCGTGCGAAAGCCGCTTCCGGCGACCTGCCGGGCCGCCGCGTCGGCGGGCAGTGCGCGCAGCGGCTGCGTCGGTTGTTGTTTCATGCCAGTCCCTCGATCACCTCGCCGCCGTTCATCACCTGAACGAACACATCCTCGAGGTCGGCCTTGCGGACCTCGATCTCGTCGAACGTGCAGCCGGCCGCGCGGCACTGCGCGAGAATCCGTTCCACATCGTCGTAGCTCGACAGCCGCAGCAGATGCTCGCGCGGCGCACGCGCGGCCGGATCGGTCTCGAGCCCGCGCAGCTCGGCCGGCAGCGCGCCGGTCGCGAAGCGCAGATACAGCTGCAGCCCCGCGAAGCGCCGCAGCAGCGCGTCGGTGCGATCGAGCGCGACCACCTCGCCGCGCCGCAGCATCGCGATGCGGTCGCAAAGCGACTGCGCTTCCTCGAGATAGTGCGTCGTCAGCACGATCGTGTGACCTTCGCGGTTCAGCCGCGAGATGAATTTCCACAGTGTCTGGCGCAGCTCGACGTCGACGCCGGCCGTCGGCTCGTCGAGCACGATCACCGGCGGCCGGTGCACGAGCGCCTGCGCGACCAGCACGCGGCGCTTCATGCCGCCCGACAGCGCACGCATGTTCGCGTCGGCCTTTTCGGTCAGATCGAGGTTCGCCATCACTTCGTCGATCCAGTCGTCGTTGCGGCGCAGCCCGAAATAGCCGGACTGGATCCGCAGCGTCTCGCGCACGGTGAAGAACGGATCGAACACGAGCTCCTGCGGGACGACACCGAGCGCAAGGCGCGCGCCGCGGAAGTCCTTGACGACGTCGTGGCCGCGCACCGAGATGCTGCCTTCGTCGGCGCGGGCGAGCCCGGCGAGGATGCTGATGAGCGTGGTCTTGCCGGCGCCGTTGGGGCCGAGCAGACCGAAGAACTCGCCCTCCTCGACCGACAGGCTGACGCCCTTGAGCGCCTGAAGCGACTTGTAGCGCTTCTTGACGTGACGGATTTCTATGGCTGACATGACTGTGCGCGGCGCATCGGCCGCGACGCCTATTCTGTGCTTGCTGCGAAAGAAAATGGGGGACGGACGCCGATTGGCAGCCCCGCAAAACGCTTGATTATAGGGCAAACCGGCTGGCGAAGCCGATGCGGCGGGCGCGCCGCGTCGAGCATGCGCGCGCCGGGCGGCGCGGCAGGCTCCGGTCGGACAGCGTCAATGTCGCGCGTTGCCGTCGATCAGGGCGTCGACGCCGTATGCGCGCGCGAGGCTGGCGAGCTTCGGCGGGAGATGGAGGATGTCGAGGGTGGCGCCGCGCGCTTTCGCGGCGCGCTGCCATGCGAGCAGCACCGCGAGCGCGGACGAATCGAACTGCGCGAGCGATGCGCAGTCGACCGCGGTGGCGCCCGCGGCGACGTGTGCGAGACCGGCCGCGAGCGCGGTCTTCGCGCTCGCGACGGTCAGCGACGGGCCGGCTTCGAAGCCGCTCACGATGCCTGCTTGCCGGCGGCAAGCTCCTGGTTGCGCTGCGTCAGGAACTTGATCAGGCCGTCGACGCCGCTTTGCTGGATCTTCTCGTTGAACTGCTGCTGATACGTCTGGATCAGCCACGCGCCGAGCACGTTCAGGTCATACACCTTCCAGCCGTTCGCCGTCTTGTACAGACGGTAGTCGATCTGCACCGGCTGGCCGTTGTTCATCGCGACCGTACGCACGACGACATCGGTATCGGCCGGATCGGCGCGGAACGGCGGATACTGGATCTGCTGATCCGGCTTCAGCTGCGCGAGCGCGCCCGAGTACGTGCGGATCAGCAGCAGCTTGAACTGCTCCTGCACCTGCTGTTGCTGCTCGGGCGTCGCCGTGCGCCAGTTGCGGCCCATCGCGAGTTGCGTGGTGCGGCGGAAATCCGTGTACGGCAGGATGTCCTTGTTGACGATCGAGATGATGCGATTCGTATCGCCCGGCTTGATCGTCTGCTGCTTCACTTCATCGAGGACCTGCTGGGTCGCCGTCTTGATCAGCGCCTGCGGGTTCGACTGGTCGACTTGCGCGTGGGCTGCGCTGCCGAACGAGAACAGCGCCGCGAAAACGGGGATCAGGAACAGTTTTTTCATCATAGTGACCTGCATGAATGAGTCGATGCGAAGGTTGGAGCCGGTAGCTTACGCGCAAGTTCGCGTGCGCTACCGACTGAATCGTTTCCGGCTGTAACGAATGTAAGCCGGTCAGTGCAGCCGGAAGCTCGGCAGGCGCAGGCCGCCCGGCGCCGGCGGCGTCACCTGCATCGGCGGCACCGTCGTTGCGCTGGCCGGGTTCGGCGCGGCTGCGCCGGAAGCCGGCTCGGCAGCCGATGCGCCCGCGGGCGCGGCTGCGCCGCCGACCGCCGCGGCACCGGCGCTGCCGGCCGCCGCAGCACCCGCGCTGCCTGCGGCGCCGGCTGCCGCCGGCGCCGCCGTGTCTTCCGGCAGTTCGTACTGCGGCAGCGCGTCGTTCGACGCCGGCGCGCCGGCCTCGCCGCGTGCGTTGTTGATCAGCATCTGACGGCGCTGCAGATAGGCGTTACGCACGAACGAATACTTGTCGAGCGCCGCGGCATCGAGCACATCGCCCGCGCCGAGCAGGTTCGCGCGCGTGTTGACGAGGTTCACGCCGTACAGCCCCCAGCTCACGCTGTCCGGCTTCACGTAGGTGAGCGGATTGCCGACGTAGTCGACGCCGAGGCCGGCCGCATCGCGCAGCGTGCTCGGGCCGAGCAGCGGCAGCACGAGGTACGGGCCCGACGGCACGCCGTAGCGGCCCATCGTGATCCCGAAATCGGCCGTGTGCTTCGGCAGCTTCGCGATCGTCGCGACATCGAACAGGCCGCCGACGCCGAACACCGTGTTGATCACGACACGCATCAGGTCGCCGACGCCGTCGGCAATGCGCAGCTGCACGAGGTTGTTCGCCGCGATATAGACGTCGCCGATGTTCGAGAAGAAGTTCGTCACGCTGTCGCGCACCGGCTGCGGCACCACGTACTGATAGCCCTTCGCGACCGGCTTCAGCGCGTACGTGTCGACGGTGTCGTTGAACTTGTACATCGTGCGGTTGAAGCCTTCGAGCGGATCGCCCTTGGTCGGCGTCTGCACGGTCGCGCAGCCGCTCAACGCGGCGACCGCCGCAGCCGCGAGCGCGGCGTGCCTGATCCGGATCGTCTGCATGTTGGTTACCCTCTTTGTTCTCTTGTGTGTTTATTGTGCGGCCGAACCCGCGACCGCCGACGCCGGCACCGGCACGGGAGCCGGTGCGGCCGGCGCGCCGGGCGCCCCCGCTGCGCCTGCAGCCGGCTTCGAGCCGCCCGCGTCGGCCGCCTTGCTGTACAGGAATTGCCCGATCAGGTTTTCGAGCACGATCGCCGACTGCGTCATCGCGATCGTGTCGCCCGACTTCAGCATCTCGGTGTCGCCGCCCGGATCGAGCCCGATATATTGCTCGCCGAGCAGGCCCGACGTCAGGATCTTCGCGGACGAATCCTTCGGAAACGGATACTGGCTGTCGAGATCGACCGTCACGACCGCCTGATAGGTGTTCGGATCGAAGCCGATCGACTTCACGCGGCCGACCACGACGCCGGCGCTCTTCACGGCCGCACGCGGCTTCAGCCCGCCGATGTTGTCGAACTTCATCCTCACCGAGTACGTCGGCTGAAACGACAGCGAGCTCATGTTGCCGACCTTCAGCGCAAGGAACAGCAGCGCAACGAACCCCACCACCACGAACAGGCCGACCCAGAAGTCGAGAGCAGTCTTTTTCATCGTCATCCCAAAATTTGGCTTGGCTGAGGCTTAGCTGAACATCAGCGCGGTCAGCAGGAAATCGAGACCGAGTACGGCAAGCGATGCGAACACGACGGTCTTGGTCGTCGCACGCGACACGCCCTCGGGCGTGGGCTTCGCCTCGTACCCTTGAAACAGTGCAATGAAGGTCACCGCGAAGCCGAACACGATGCTTTTCAGCACGCCGTTGCCGACGTCGGCCCACACTTCGACGCCGCCCTGCATCTGCGACCAGAACGCGCCCGGATCGACGCCGATCAGCACGACGCCGACGAAATAGCCGCCGAGCACGCCGACCGCGTTGAAAATCGCCGCGAGCAGCGGCATCGTGATGATCCCGGCCCACATGCGCGGCGCGATCACCGTCTTGATCGGATCGACGGCCATCATTTCGAGCGCGGTCAGCTGCTCGCCGGCCTTCATCAGCCCGATCTCGGCGGTCAGCGACGTGCCCGCGCGGCCCGCGAACAGCAGCGCGGTGACGACCGGGCCGAGCTCGCGCACGAGCGACAGCGCGACGAGCAGCCCGAGCGCCTGCTCGGAGCCGTAGCGGTTCAGCGTGTAATAGCCCTGCAGCCCGAGCACGAAGCCGACGAACAGCCCCGACACGGCGATGATCACGAACGAATAGTTGCCGAGGAAGTGGATCTGCTTCGTGACGAGCCGCGGCCGACGCAGCAGCGGGAAGAATTCGAGCACGAGGCGCACGAACAGCCGCGTGCCGTAGCCCGCGCGCTCGAGGCCGCCGATGACGTAACGTCCGATCGTGCTGATCATGCGCGCCCTCCGCCGAGCCCGAAATCCGCCGCCAGCGGCGGGCTCGTGTAATGAAATTTGAACGGGCCGTCCGGCGCGCCGTCGATGAACTGACGCACGCTCGGATCGGTCGAGGCGCGCAGCTCGTCGGGCGTGCCCTGCGCGAGCACGCCGCCGTTGGCGAGGAAGTAGACGTAGTCGGCGATCGCGAACGATTCCGGCACGTCGTGCGTGACGAGGATCGACGTCGCGCCGAGCGCCTGGTTCAGCGTGCGGATCAGGTTCGCGGTGATGCCGAGCGAGATCGGGTCGAGGCCCGCGAACGGCTCGTCGTACATGATCAGTTGCGGATCGAGCGCGATCGCGCGCGCGAGCGCGATGCGGCGCGCCATGCCGCCCGACACCTCGGACGGCATCAGGTCGCGCGCGCCGCGCAGGCCGACCGCGTTCAGCTTCATCAGCACGAGGTCGCGGATCAGCTCTTCGGGCAGGTCGGTGTGCTCGCGCAGCGCGAACGCGACGTTGTCGAATACCGACATGTCGGTAAACAGCGCGCCGAACTGGAACAGCATCCCCATCTTGCGGCGCAGCGCGTACAGGCCGTCGCGCGTCTGCGCGCCGACGTCGGCGCCGTCGAACAGCACCTGGCCGCGGCGCGCGCGCACGAGCCCGCCGATCAGGCGCAGCACGGTCGTCTTGCCGCAACCCGACCCGCCCATCACCGCGACCACCTGCCCGCGCCCGAAGCGCATGTTCAGGTTCGACAGCACGAGGCGGTCGCCGTAGCCAAAGTCGACGTCGCGAAGTTCCAGCAGTGTCTCGGTAGGAGAGGGGCTCACGGAGCGGACAGTCCTTTTACGCAGAACGCCGAATTATAGGGCCTGCCTCGGAATGATGTCGTGACGCCTTTCCCGACCGCGCGGTCAACGATTGTCAAATAGGGGACGCAAAGCACCGCTGCAGCGCCGCGATCGCCGCGCGGTAATCGCCCGCGCCGGTCACCGCGCTGACCACCGCGACGCTGCCGACGCCGGTCGCGAGCACGGCCGGCAAGGCGTCGAGCCCGACGCCGCCGATCGCGACGAGCGGCACGCTCGGGCCGGCGAAGCGCGCGTAGCGTGCGATCCGCGCGAGCCCCTGCGGCGGCGCGGCGACGGCCTTGGTCGCGGTCGCGAACACGGGGCCGAGCGCGAGGTAGCTCGGCCGTTCGTGCAGCGCGCGCAGCATCTCGTAATAGCCGTGGCTCGACAGCCCGAGCCGCAGCCCCGCGCGTGCGAGCGCGGCGAGATCGGCCGTTTCGAGATCTTCCTGACCGAGATGTACGCCGTACGCGCCCTCATCTGCCGCGATCTGCCAGTGATCGTTGATGAACACGCGCGCATCCGGATAGCGGCGGCCCGCCGCGACCGCGCGCGCGATTTCGCGGCGCAGCGCGTCCGGCGCCGCGCCCTTCACGCGCAACTGTACCGTCTGCACGCCGCAGTCGAGTACGCGTTCGACCCACTCGGCGTCCGGTACGACCGGATAGAGGCCGAGGCGCGCCGGGCACGGCGCGAATGCCGGCTCGGCGGCGGCAGGCAGCCCGGACACGCGCGGAAACTGCGCGGCGTCGACGGGCCATGCGTCGTCGGCGCGCGTCTCGTCGCCGTCGCGCCACGCGAGCGCGAGCACCAGCGCGTCGAGCGGCGCGAAACCGCAATCGAGAAACGCCGCGAGCGCCGCGATCCAGTCGTCCGCGAGCGCATGCGCGGCGTCGAGCGCGTAGCGCGCGCCGGCCGCGTGCAGCGCCGCGCCGCGCTCGTCGAATTCGATCGCGACGGCGTTCGGCGATGCGGGCCGCGACACGGCCGATGCGCGCGCCTGCCCCGCGCGATCGCCGCGCGACACGATCAGCACGTCGCCGTCGGCCGGCGCGTCGGGCGCGGTCATGCAGAGCCGCCACGGCGCAGCGGCGCGCGGCCAGTCGCCGAGCCGCGCGCGGATGCGTTCGGCCGCGTCGGCGAGCTCGTCGGCGGGCGGCCAGAAGGCGTCGGCAAAGCGCGCGCTCATGCGCCGCCTCCGTCCTGATGCCAGAACGGCATCCCGACGACCGGCGTGCTCGCGTGCGCAGTCTCGCGTGCGTCCATCGGGCCGGCGAGATAGGCGGCGCGGCCGGCCTCGACGCCCTGCGCGAACGCGCGCGCCATGATTTCCGGGTGCGTCGCCTGCGACACGGCCGTGTTCAGCAGCACGCCGTCGAAACCCCACTCCATCACCTGACAGGCGTGCGACGGCACGCCGAGCCCCGCGTCGACGATCAGCGGCACGTCGGGCAACCGCTCGCGCAGCACGCGCAGGCCGTACGGATTGACGACGCCCTTGCCGGTGCCGATCGGCGCGCCCCACGGCATCAGCGCCTCGCAGCCGACCTCGAGCAGGCGGCGGCCGATCACGAGATCCTCGGTGCAGTACGGCAGCACCTTGAAGCCGTCCTTGATCAGCTGCGCGGCCGCCTCGATCAGCCCGACCGGATCCGGCTGCAGCGTGTAGTCGTCGCCGATCAGTTCGAGCTTGATCCAGTCGGTTTCGAATACTTCGCGCGCCATGTGCGCGGTCGTCACGGCCTCGGCGACGGTCTGGCAGCCGGCCGTGTTCGGCAGCAGCGGCACCGCATGGCGCTTCAGCAGATCGAAGAAGCCGGCTTCGGCCGTGCCGCCCGTCATCTGGCGGCGCAGCGCGACCGTGACCATGCCCGGCCGCGACGCGGCGATCGAATCGGACAGCGACTGCAGCGACGGATAGCGCGACGTGCCGAGCAGCACGCGGCTTGCGAAGGTTTCGCCGTACAGCGTCAGCGCGTCGGCGGGGGTGAGGGACGTCATGTCGTTTTCCTGGAAGAGCGGGACGAACCGGCGGCGTTCAGCCGCCCGCGACGGGGTGCACGACGTCGAGCCGGTCGCCCGCCGCGAGCGTGCGCGCCGCATGCTGCGTGCGCGCGACGAAGTTGCCGTTCACCGCGACCGCGTACGGCGGGCGCGCGCCGTACGCGGCCAGCGCGTCGGCGACCGTCGCGCCGTCGGGCAGCGTCAGGGTCTGTTGGTTGATCTGGATGTCCATGAGGCTTCGTCGGAATCGGGCGGCGGCGTGCGTCAGGCCGGCTGGCGCGCGTCGTCGCGGTGATGAAGGAGCGTCGGCCAGCGCGCCGCGTCGCGCCATGCGGCGAACGCGTCGGGATCGCGCAGCGTGCCGTCGAGCGCGGCCTGCGCGAGCGCGACGGCCGCATGCGCGACTTCCGGCGCGATCATGAAGCCGTGCCGGTACAGGCCGTTGACGGCCAGCGTCGATGCGCCGTCCCAGATCACGGCCGGGCGATGATCGGGCAGCGTCGGCCGGCACTGCGCGTTCAGCTCGAGGATGCGCGCCTCGCCGAATGCGGGATGCACGGAGAACGCGGCGCTCAGCAGCTCGAGCGCGGAACGCACGCTGACGGGCGACATGTCCTCGCCCTCCACTTCGGTCGCGCCGATCACATAGAGATCGTCCTGCTTCGGCGCGATGTACAGCGGGTAGCGCGGATGCAGCAGCCGCACCGGACGCGTGAGCCCGATGCCCGGCGCATGCACGCGCGCGACTTCGCCGCGGATGCCGCGCAACGCCGGCAGCGCCGGTTTCGCGCCGAGCCCGCGGCAGTCGATCGTGAAATGCGCATCCGGCAGGTGGCCGTCGTCGACCGCCGCGTGCCAGTGCGTGTCCACGCCGCGTTCTGCGAGCCCTGCGGCGAGCGCGTGCAGCGCCTGCCGGTTGTCGAGCTGGCCTTCGCGCGGCAGCAGCAGGCCGCGTGCGAAACGGCCCGCGAGCGCGGGCTCGGCCGCGTCGACCTGCGCACCCGCGAGCGTGACGAAGCCGCCGTCGAACAGGTCGGCCGGCGCATTCGCGCGCACGCGGCGCTCGAACAGCGGCGCTTCCGCGCGGTCCGCGTGATGCCAGACGACGAGCGTGCCGTGCTGCTGGAAGAACACCGGTTCGGGCAGTTCGGCGAGCCACTGCGGCCAGCGCGCCAGCGACGCGACGCCGAGCTCGGTGATCAGCAGTTCGGCGCTGGCCGCTTCGGCGAGCGGCGCGAGCATCGCGGCCGCGATCCACGCCGCCGAGCGCTCGCCGTCCGGGCCGCCGCGCTCGTACAGCGCGACGCGATGCCCGTCGCCCGCGAGCCGCCACGCGATCAGCCGGCCGACGAGGCCGCCGCCGAGGATCGCGAAGTCGGGCCGCGAATCGTGAACGTTCATCGCGCGCCCTCCGCGCCCGCCGCCCGCGCGCGCCCGGCGCACGCCGACGCATGCGGCGAAGCGGCGCGCGAACCCGCGCGACAGACTGAAACAACTGAAGATTGATCGGTCATCGGTTCCTTCCGTAACGCGCGGCGCGCGTACCCAAAAGGACGAAACCGGCAGCAAAGGCCGGCCGGGCGGGACTCGGGCGCTGACAATGGGATGGCGGCCAGCGCGGCCCGGCGGGATCAGAAACTTCCCTCGCCGGTATTACCCGGATCGGGTGCGAAGGGTCTTTCTCAGCCTCGCCGCGCCGCCCGGAACATCGCCGGCCGCGCACGAAGCACCCCTGTTTCGTCGTCGGCCATTAGACCATAAAAGCGGAAAACGTCGCAAACTGTCCCCTTTCGGCAAATCGACGTCGCGCGGCGCCGCTCTGGCACAATGCCCGGCAGGCCGGCCGCGCGAGCGGCCGGTTGTTGCGCCACCGCCGGCCTTTAAGTGCCGTTTAAGACGCGCGGGTCACCATCCGGACGCCCGCCGTCGGCGAGCACTCGTCCCGGCATGCCGTCTCGCGGCGCGCGCCCGGCTTCGCCCGGCCCGTGCGCCGGCCACTCATCAGGAAGCACATGACCCAATCGATCGATCCCGTCCGCTCCGCCTCCGACGCGCCGCAGGACGAGCGCCCGGTATCCGCATGGAGCCTCATCAAGCCCTACTGGGTGTCGTCCGAATGGAAAGTCGCGTGGGCGCTGCTCGTCACGATCATCGCGATCAATCTCTGCGTCGTCTGGATCAACGTCCAGCTGAACAAGTGGAACGCGCAGTTCTATAACGCGCTGCAGACCAAGAACGTGCACGATTTCCCGCATCTGATGATGCAGTTCTCGATGCTCGCGTTCGGCTTCATCATCCTCGCGGTGTACGGGCTGTACTTGCGGCAGATGCTCGGCTTCCGCTGGCGCCAGTGGCTGACCGACCGCTTTCTCGGCGAATGGCTCGGCGACCGCGCGTTCTACCGGATCGAACGCGACCGCCTCGCCGACAACCCCGACCAGCGCGTGGCCGACGACCTGCAGGCGTTCGCGACGACGACGCTGTCGCTGTCGCTCGATCTGCTCTCGACGGTCGTCACGCTCGCGTCGTTCATCACGATCCTCTGGACGCTCGGCGGCGCGCTGACGCTGTCGCTCGGCGCCACGCCCGTCTCGATCCCCGGCTACATGGTGTGGGCGGCCGCGCTCTATGCGGTGATCGGCTCGCTCGTGATCCAGAAGGTCGGCCGCCCGCTCGTGTCGATCAACTACCAGCAGCAGCGCGTCGAGGCGGACTTCCGCTTCGGCCTGATCCGCGTGCGCGAAAATGCCGAGCAGATCGCGTTCTACGACGGCGAAGACACCGAAAACCGCAATGCGCAGGGCCTCTTCCTGCGCATCCGCGACAACTGGTGGCGCGTCATGAAATACACGAAGCGCCTGACGTTCGTGAACGCGTTCTACGGACAGATCGCGATCATCTTCCCGTTCGTCGTCGCGGCGCCGCGCTACTTCGCGGGCGCCTTCACGCTCGGCGTGCTGATGCAGATCTCGTCCGCATTCGGCACGGTCAGCGACTCGTTCTCGTGGTTCCTCAACAGCTATCGCACGCTGGTCGAGTGGCGCGCGACCGTCAACCGTCTGCGCGAATTCAAGCGCGTGATGCGCACCTCGCATCTGAAGGAGAGCCTGTCGCCCGCGACCGAGCACGGCGGCATCAACCTGCACTACGTGAATGCGGCGAAGCTGTCGACGTCGTCGCTGAAGCTCGCGCTGCCGAACGGCAACGCGCTCGCCAACATCGGCAGCGTGACGATCGAGCCCGGTTCGCGCTGGCTCGTGGTCGGCAAGTCGGGCTCCGGCAAGAGCACGTTCATGCGCGCGCTCGCCGGGCTGTGGCCGTTCGGCGACGGCGCGATCGACGCACCGGTCGGCGCGCGCATGATGTTCGTGCCGCAATCGAGCTATCTGCCGATCGGCACGCTGAAGGCGGCGCTCGCCTATCCGTCGGCGCCCGACGCGTTCGGCGACGACGCGTGCCGCGATGCGCTGCGCGCATGCCACCTCGAAGACTACGTCGACCGGCTCGACGAAACCGCGCACTGGACGCGCGTGCTGTCGCCCGGCGAACAGCAGCGTCTCGCCGGCGCGCGCGTGCTGCTGCACAAGCCCGATTTCCTGTTCCTCGACGAAGCGACGAGCGCGCTCGATGCCGACAACGAGGCGCGGCTCTATCGCCTGTTCGCCGAGCGGCTGCCGAAGGCCGCGATCGTCAGCATCGCGCACCGCGAATCGCTGGCCGCGTTCCACGGCGGTACGATCAACGTCGAGCGCGTGAACGACAGCGACAAGGTGGCCGCGTGAGTGCGCGCGCGGCGCGCATCGCACTGATCACCGGCGCCGGTTCGGGGATCGGCGCGGCGCTCGCGCGGCGGCTCGCCGCACCGGGCGTCGCGCTCGCGCTGCACGCGCGCGGCGCGGACGACGCGTCGCGTACGCGGCTCGCCGACGTCGTGCACGCGTGCACGTCGGCCGGGGCACAATGCATCGCACTGACCGGCGATCTCGCCGATCCGGGCGTCGCGGCCCGGCTCGTCGATACGACGGCCGCGCAATTCGGCGGGCTCGACCATCTGGTCGCGAACGCCGGCTTCGCGGCGCGGCAGTCGGTGTCCGATCTATCCGCCGATGCGCTCGCGTCCGCGTTTGCGGCAATGCCGGGTGCATTCGCGACGCTCGCATCGCGTGCGCGGCCGCTGCTCGAAGCGTCGGCCGCGGCGCGGATCGTCGCGGTCAGCTCGTTCGTCGCACACCGCTATCGCGCTGACACGCCGTTCGCCGCGACGGCGGCGGCGAAGGCCGCGCTCGAATCGCTCGTGCGCAGCGCGGCCGCCGAATTCGCGCCAGCCGCGATCACCGTCAATGCGGTCGCGCCCGGCTTCACGCGCAAGGATCGCGGGCCGAGCGCCGACAACGCCGGCGCGTGGGCGCACGCAGCACACGCGACGCCGCTCGGCCGGATCGCCGAACCCGACGACGTCGCCGCGCTGATCGCGTTTCTGCTGTCCGATGCGGCGCGACAGATCACCGGTCAGGTCGTGCATGTCGACGGCGGCCTGACGCTCTGACGTGCGCGTGTACCGTTGCGCTCGCAACGGTTTGGTCTTATCCCGCCGTCCCGCCTTCCCGCCTCGCCGATCGCACCGCCTCGCGTCAGCCTTTTTGGCACACGCGGTCCCGCCCGTACAATAGCCGCCACACGGCACCACGATGACGAACGGGACGGGAGACAGCGGCATGCAGGCAATCCAGTGGTTTCGAGAACTGTCGTCGCGCGAGCGCCGCACGCTGTATGCAGGCTTCGGCGGCTATGCGGTCGACGCGTTCGACTTCATGATCTACTCGTTCCTGATTCCGACGCTGATCGCGACCTGGGGCATGACGAAGAGCGAGGCCGGCATGATCGCGACGAGCTCGCTGATCTCGTCCGCGATCGGCGGCTGGGTCGCCGGCATCCTCGCCGACCGCTACGGCCGCGTGCGCGTGCTGCAGTGGACGATCGCGACGTTCGCGCTGTTCACGTGCCTGTCCGGCTTCACGCACTCGTTCTGGCAGCTGCTCGCGACGCGCACGCTGCAGGGCTTCGGCTTCGGCGGCGAGTGGTCGGTCGTGACGATCATGATGGCCGAAACGATTCGCTCGCCCGAGCATCGCGCGAAGGCGGTCGGCACCGTGCAGAGCAGCTGGTCGTTCGGCTGGGCCGCGGCCGCGATTCTCTACTGGGCCTTCTTCGCGCTGCTGCCGGAGCAGGTCGCGTGGCGCGCGTGCTTCTGGATCGGCATCGCGCCCGCGCTGTGGATCCTGTATATCCGCCGCAACGTCAGCGATCCCGACATCTACACGGCCACGCGCCGCGCGCGCGACGAAGGCCGCGTGTCGGGCCACTTCCTCGAGATCTTCTCGCCGCCGCATCTACGCGCGACGCTGTTCGGCAGCGCACTGTGCACCGGCATGCTCGGCGGCTACTACGCGATCACGACCTGGCTGCCCACCTATCTGAAAACCGTCCGGCACCTGTCCGTCTTCAACACGAGCGGCTATCTGGTCGTGCTGATCGTCGGATCGTTCGTCGGCTACGTGGTCGGCGCGATCCTGTCCGACCGGCTCGGTCGCCGCGCCTCGTTCATCCTGTTCGCGATCGGATCTTTCACGCTCGGGATGGCCTATACGATGCTGCCGATCACCGACACCGCGATGCTCGCGCTCGGCTTTCCGCTCGGCATCGTCGTGCAGGGCATCTTCGCGGGCGTCGGCGCGTATCTGTCCGAACTCTATCCCGGTGCGATCCGCGGCTCGGGCCAGGGCTTCTGCTACAACCTCGGCCGCGGGCTCGGCTCGTTCTTCCCGATCCTCGTCGGCTCGCTGTCGCAGTCGATGTCGCTCGTGAAGGCGATCGGATTCGTCGCCGGCGGCGGCTATCTGCTCGTGATCGTCGCCGCGCTCGTGCTGCCGGAAACGCGCGGCAAGTCGCTGGCCGACGATCCGGCCGTCGCATCGTGAACCGCCGTTTCGCCCCGGGTACCGCATGCATGTGATCGTCCTCGGCGCCGGCGTGATCGGCGTCGCTACCGCGTGGCACCTGCGCGAAGCGGGCTGCGACGTCACCGTGATCGAACGCGAGGCCGACGTCGCGCAGGCGACGAGCTTCGGCAACGCGGGCGTGATCGCGCCCGGCTACGTGACGCCGTGGGCCGCGCCCGGGATGCCGGGCAAGCTCGTCAAATACCTGTTTCGGCCCGCGTCGCCGCTGATCTTCCGTCCGACGCTCGATCCCGCGCAATGGCGCTGGATCGCACGCTGGCTGCGCGAATGCGAATTCGAACGGTTCCGCGCGAACAAGCAGCGGATGCAGCGCATCGCGTATTACAGCCGCGCGTGCCTCCATGCGTTTCGCGAGCGGCATCCGTTCGACTACGGCGCGAGCCGCGGCTATCTGCAGCTGCTGCGCAGCGCATTCGACGTCGACATGGTGCAGCCCGCGCTGAACGTGCTGCGCGATGCCGGCATCGCGTTTCGCGAGCTCGACGCGGCCGGCTGCATCGCGGTCGAACCGGGGCTGCGCTGGGCGCGGCAGGCGCCCGTCGGCGGCATCCATCTGCCCGACGACGAAGCCGGCGACTGCGCGCGCTTCACGCGCGAACTGCGGGCGCTCTGCGAAGCGAACGGCGTGGCATTTCGCTTCGGCACCGACGTGCGTGCGCTCGACGTCGCCGGCCGGCGTGCGCGCGGCGTGTGCATCGCGCCGGCCGGTCCGCACGGCGGCAACGGCGACGCTCGCGGCGATGCGGTGCTCGCCGCCGATGCGATCGTCGTCGCGCTCGGCGTCGACAGTGCCGATCTGCTGGGCCGGTACAGCATCGACGTGCCGCTGTATCCGGTGAAGGGCTATTCGGCGACGCTTTCCGTCGTCGACGACGAACGCGCGCCGCGGGCCGCGCTGATGGACGAGTCGCTCAAGACGGCGATCACGCGCTTCGGCCCGACGCTGCGCGTGGCCGGCACCGCGGAACTCGGCAACCGGCGCGCGGCACTGCGGCAGCGCGCGCTCGACACACTGCTGACCGTGCTCGACGACTGGTTTCCGCATGCGGCGGACCGCGCGTCGGTACGCTTCTGGGCCGGCCGCCGGCCGATGACGCCCGACGGGCCGCCGCTGCTCGGCGCGAGCGGAATCGACGGTCTCTGGCTGAACGTCGGCCACGGTTCGACCGGCTGGGCGATGTCGATGGGATCGGGCAAGGTACTCGCGGATCTCGTGACCGGCCGCGAACCGGAGATCGATCTGTCCGGCCTGACGCTCGCGCGCTACGCGCGTTAGGTCCGCTCGCCGGGCTCGCCGGGCCCGCGGTGCTCGAGGCACGCGATCGGCGCCGACACGATCGGCCGATGCGATACGCCTTCGTGCGACAGCCGGCTTTCGAACAGCGTCAGCGCATCGAAGCGCAGCGCGACCGGCCGCCCCGGCGCGCCGCCGTGCGCCGGCTGCCCGACCGCATCGCGCGGCAATCGCGCGAGCGTCACGTGCGGCCGGAACGGGCGCGGATCGGCCGGCAGGCCGAGTTCGGCGAGCGACGCCGCCAGCGCCGCGTTCAGCGCCGCACAGGCAGGCTCGCGCGCGAGTTCGGCGACGATCAGCCGCGCCCGCGGCAGGCTCGGCCACCACGCGATGCGCTCGACCGGCTGCGGCGGCAGCGGATGCGCGGCGGCCAGCACCGGCAGACGCGCCGCGAGCGCGTCGCATCGATCGCGCTCGATCGCGCCGATGAACGCGAGCGTCACGTGCAATTGCGCGGCGAGCGTGCGCCGCGCGCCGCGTGTGACCGGCAACGCGTGCAGCGCATCGCGCGATGCCGCATCGGGCATCAGCGCGACGAACACGCGCAGCCGGTCGCCGTTCATGATTCGCGGACGGCCACGCGCGGCTCGCTGACCGCCTCGGCCGCCGGACGCTGCGGCAGCGGCCCGTGCTCGCCCCATACGTCCGCCGGCAGCACACGCGCGAGTTCGGGAATCGTGTTGCGCGTGAAGACCGGATCGGCGACGCCTGCCGCACGCTGGCGACGATAGTCTCGCCACGCGGCATGCGCGTACTTGCCGAGCGCGACGATCGCGATCAGGTTGATGATCGCCATCAGCCCCATGCTCGTATCGGCCATCGCCCAGACGAGCGGCAGCTGCCCGACGCTGCCGAACATCACCATGCCGAGCACCGCAATGCGGAACAGCGGCAGCACGCCGCGCCGCTTCGTGATGAAGTCGACGTTGCCTTCCGCATACGCGTAATTGCCGATCACCGACGAGAACGCGAGGAAGAAGATCGCAACGGCCATGTAGATGCCGCCCCAGTCGCCGACGTGGCTCGAGATCGCACGCTGCGTCAGCGCCGCGCCTTCCATGCCGGTGCCGAGCTCATACTGGCCCGACAGCAGGATCACGAACGCGGTCGCGCTGCAGATCACGATCGTGTCGACGAACACGCCGAGCATCTGGATCAGCCCCTGCGTCACCGGATGCCGCGTGCTCGCCGTCGCGGCCGCGTTCGGCGCGCTGCCCATGCCGGCCTCGTTCGAGAACAGCCCGCGCTTCACGCCGATCGCGATCGCCTGGCTGACCGCATAGCCCGTCACGCCGCCCGCCGCCTGCCCGACGCCGAACGCGCTCTTCACGATCAGCGCGATCACGTCCGGCACGAGCGCGAGATGCGTCGCGACCGCGTAGACGGCGAGCGCGAGATAGCCGATCGCCATCACCGGCACGATCACCTGCGCGACGGACGCGATGCGTCGGATCCCGCCGAAGATGATCGGCGCGGTCAGCAGCACGAGGCCGAGGCCGACGGTCTCGCGGCGCCAGCCGAACGACGTGTTGAACGCATCGGCAATCGCATTGGCCTGCACCGCGTTGAACACGAAGCCGAACGCGAGGATCAGCGAGAGCGAGAACAGCACGCCGAAGCCGCGCGAGCGCAGCCCGGTCTGGATGTAGTACGCGGGGCCGCCGCGATACGAGCCGTCCGGGTGCGACACCTTGAAGATCTGCGCGAGCGTCGCCTCGACGAATGCCGACGACATCCCGACCAGCGCCGTCATCCACATCCAGAAGATCGCGCCCGGCCCGCCGACCGTCAGCGCGACCGCGACGCCCGCGATGTTGCCGGTGCCGACGCGGCTCGCCAGCCCCGTCGCGAATGCCTGGAACGACGAGATGCTGCCCGGTTCGCCCTTGCTGCCGACGAGCCGGATGCTGAGGAACAGCGCCTTCAGCTGAATCATCCGGAACCGCAGCGTGAACCACGCGCCCACGCCGAGCAGCAGCGCAATCAGCACGTAGTTCCACAGCACGCCGTTGACGGCATCGATCAGCCCATGCACGAGTGCTTCCATCCAGTGTCCTTACAAATAGGGTCAGTAACATGCAGCGGCCGCGAGCGGCCGAGGGGCGACATGATATGACAGTTTGCGAGGATCATTACAAAACGAAAGGATTCGCGATCGCGAAAAATAGCCTTCGAATGTGATCAGGTTAGGCGACGCTTCGCGAAAATGCGGCGCTCGTCGCGTGCGGGCGCGGCGCGCTGGCGGCGAGGCGAAGCTTGCCGAAGCCGAAGAAACGCGCTCAAGAAGCCGCATGCACGCAGGCGCGCGGCCGAAAAAAAACCGGGCGCCCTCTCGGACGCCCGGCTTCATCGAAACCCGCTCGCGGTGCTCAGCGCGGCAGTTCCGAATGCCCCATCAGGTACGCGTCGACCGAGCGCGCGCACTGGCGGCCTTCGCGGATCGCCCAGACGACGAGCGACTGGCCGCGGCGCATGTCGCCGGCCGCGAACACCTTGTCGACCGACGTGTAGTACGCGCGATCGCCTTCGGTCGCCGCGCGCGCGTTGCCGCGTGCGTCCTTCGCGACGCCGAACGCCTCGAGCACCGGCGCGGCCGGCTGCGTGAAGCCCATCGCGAGCAGCACGAGATCGGCCTTCATCTCGAACTCGGAGCCCGGCACTTCCTGCATCTTGCCGTCCTTCCACTCGACGCGCGCCGCGACGAGCTTCTCGACCTTGCCGTTCTTGCCTTCGAAGCGCTTCGTCGCGACTGCCCAGTCGCGCTCGCAGCCTTCCTCGTGCGACGACGACGTGCGCAGCTTGATCGGCCAGTACGGCCACACGAGCGGCTTGTTTTCCTCTTCCGGCGGCTGCGGCAGCAGTTCGAACTGCGTGACGTGCTTCGCGCCGTGGCGGTTCGAGGTGCCGACGCAGTCCGAGCCGGTGTCGCCGCCGCCGATCACGACGACGTGCTTGCCCTTCGCGAGCAACTGATCGACGAGCTTGTCGCCGGCGTTCACGCGGTTCTGCTGCGGCAGGAAGTCCATCGCGAAATGGATGCCGGCCAGTTCGCGGCCCGGCACCGGCAGATCGCGCGGCGTCTCGGAGCCGCCCGCGATCACGACCGCGTCGAACTCCTCCTTCAGCGTCTCCGGCGAGATCGTTTCCTTCGCGAGATTGCCGATCGACTCGGGCAGCGGATCCTTGCCAATGAACACGCTCGTGCGGAACGTCACGCCTTCCGCTTCCATCTGGCGCATCCGGCGATCGATCAGCCACTTCTCGAGCTTGAAATCGGGAATCCCGTAACGCAGCAGGCCGCCGATCCGGTCGTTCTTCTCGAACACCGTCACGTCGTGGCCCGCGCGCGCGAGCTGCTGCGCAGCCGCGAGGCCCGCCGGGCCCGAGCCGACGACGGCGACCTTCTTGCCCGTCTTGTGCGCGGCCGGCTGCGGCTTCACCCAGCCTTCGGCCCACGCCTTGTCGATGATCGCGTGCTCGATCGACTTGATGCCGACCGGATCGTTGTTGATGCCGAGCGTGCAGGCCGCTTCGCACGGCGCCGGGCAGATGCGGCCCGTGAACTCGGGGAAGTTGTTCGTCGAATGCAGGACTTCGATCGCCTGCTGCCAGTCCTGGCGGTAAACGAGATCGTTGAAGTCCGGAATGATGTTGTTGACCGGGCAGCCGTTGTTGCAGAACGGGATGCCGCAGTCCATGCAGCGCGCGCCCTGGATCTTCGCGTCCGCGTCGGACAGCGCCGCGACGAATTCCTTGTAGTGCTTCACGCGCGTGAGCGGTGCTTCGTACGCCTCGTGGCGGCGTTCGAACTCCAGAAAACCGGTTGCCTTGCCCATAAGGTGCTCTTCTGTTCGATGTATCGGGTGGGGGAGCCGCGCGCGGCGTTCATGCGCGCGCGGCCTTCGCTATGTCGTTCGTCGCTCAGGCGGCCAGCGCTTCCTTCGCCGCCTTCTTCGCACCGATCTCGCCCAGCGCGCGCTTGTATTCGTGCGGGAACACCTTCACGAACTGGCGCCGCGCCGCGTCCCAGTTTTCCAGCAGCGACTTCGCGCGCGGCGAGCCGGTGAACTGGAAGTGACGCTCGACGAGCCCCTTGAGCAACGCTTCGTCGGTCATGCCCGCATGCCAGAGCGCGCGGTCGACCGTGCGCTCCTGCTCGGCCTGCTGCAGCACCGGATCGAGCGCGACCATCGACTTGTTGCACTTCGCGGCGAACGTGCCGTCCGGGTCGTACACGTAGGCCACGCCGCCCGACATGCCGGCCGCGAAGTTGCGCCCCGTCTCGCCGAGCACGACGACCGTGCCGCCCGTCATGTATTCGCAGCCGTGGTCGCCCGTGCCCTCGACGACCGCCGTCGCGCCCGAGTTGCGCACGCAGAAGCGTTCGCCCGCGACGCCGCGGAAGAAGGCTTCGCCTTCGAGCGCGCCGTACATCACCGTGTTGCCGCAGATGATGTTTTCCTCGGACTTGCCGCGGAAGTCGTTGGTCGGACGAATGATGATGCGGCCGCCCGACAGACCCTTGCCGACGTAGTCGTTGCCGTCGCCGACGAGATCGAGCGTGACGCCCTTCGCGAGGAACGCACCGAAGCTCTGGCCGGCCGTGCCCTTCAGCTGGATGTGCACGGCGTCGTCCGCAAGGCCGTCGTGGCCGTGCTTCTTGGCGATCACACCCGACAGCATCGCGCCGACCGTGCGGTTCACGTTGCGCACCGGCTGGATGAACGACACATGCTCGCCGTTCTCGATCGCCGCCTTCGCCTTCTCGATCAGCACGTGGTCGAGCGCGCGCTCGAGCCCGTGATCCTGGCTTTCGACGTGGCGGCGGGCGACCTCCTCGCAGCCTTCCGGCTGGTAGAACACGCGCGAGAAGTCGAGCCCCTTCGCCTTCCAGTGCTCGACGCCCTTGCGCATGTCGAGCAGATCCGCGCGGCCGATCAGGTCGTCGAACTTCGCGATGCCGAGCTGCGCCATGATCTCGCGCACTTCCTCGGCGACGAAGAAGAAGTAGTTGACGACGTGCTCGGGCTGGCCCTTGAACTTCGCGCGCAGCACCGGATCCTGCGTCGCGACGCCGACCGGGCACGTGTTCAGGTGGCACTTGCGCATCATGATGCAGCCTTCGACGACGAGCGGCGCCGTCGCGAAGCCGAATTCGTCCGCGCCGAGCAGCGCGCCGATCACGACGTCGCGGCCCGTCTTCATCTGGCCGTCGGCCTGCACGCGGATACGGCCGCGCAGGCGGTTCAGCACGAGCGTCTGCTGCGTTTCCGCGAGGCCGAGCTCCCACGGCGTGCCCGCATGCTTGACCGACGACAGCGGCGATGCGCCGGTGCCGCCGTCATGGCCGGCGATCACGACGTGATCGGCCTTCGCCTTCGCGACGCCTGCCGCGACCGTGCCGACGCCCACCTCCGACACGAGCTTCACCGAGATGCTCGCGGCCGGATTCACGTTCTTCAGGTCGTGAATCAGCTGCGCGAGATCCTCGATCGAGTAGATGTCGTGGTGCGGCGGCGGCGAGATCAGGCCGACGCCCGGCACCGAGTAACGCAGCTTGCCGATGTACTCGGACACCTTGTGGCCCGGCAGCTGGCCGCCTTCGCCCGGCTTCGCGCCCTGCGCCATCTTGATCTGGATCTGGTCGGCCGACGCGAGATACTCGGCCGTCACGCCGAAGCGGCCCGACGCGACCTGCTTGATCTTCGAGCGCAGCGAATCGCCTTCCTTCAGCGGAATGTCGGAGACGACTTCGTCGCCGATCACCGACTTCAGCGTCTCGCCGGCCTTGATCGGAATGCCGCGCAGCTCGTTGCGATAGCGGTTCTCGTCTTCGCCGCCTTCGCCGGTGTTCGACTTGCCGCCGATCCGGTTCATCGCGATCGCGAGCGTCGCGTGCGCTTCGGTGCTGATCGAGCCGAGCGACATCGCGCCCGTCGCGAAGCGCTTGACGATTTCCTTCGCCGGTTCGACGTCGTCGATCGGGATCGCCTTGGTCGGCTGGACCTTGAACTCGAACAGCCCGCGGAACGTCATGTGACGCTTGGTCTGATCGTTGATCAGATGCGCGTACTCCTTGTACGTCTGGTACGAGTTGCTGCGCGTCGCGTGCTGCAGCTTCGCGATCGAGTCGGGCGTCCACATGTGGTCTTCGCCGCGCACGCGGTACGCGTACTCGCCGCCCGCGTCGAGCATGTCGCGCAGGACCGGGTTGTCGCCGAACGCGTCGCGGTGCAGGCGGATCGCCTCTTCCGCGACTTCGAACAGGCCGATCCCGCCGACCTTCGATGCGGTGCCCTTGAAGTACTTCTCGACGAGGTCGCTCGACAGGCCGAGCGCTTCGAAAATCTGCGCGCCCGTGTACGACATGTACGTCGAGATGCCCATCTTCGACATCACTTTCTGCAGGCCCTTGCCGATCGCCTTCGTGAAGTTGTAGATCGCCTTCTCCGGCGACAGGTCGCCCGACAGCCCTTCAGCCATCTTCGCGAGCGTCTCCATCGCGAGGTACGGATGCACGGCTTCCGCGCCGTAGCCGGCGAGCAGCGCGAAGTGATGCGTTTCGCGCGCCGAGCCCGTCTCGACGACGAGGCCCGTGCTCGTGCGCAGCCCTTGCTGGACGAGGTGCGTGTGGATCGCCGAAGTAGCGAGCAGCGCCGGAATCGCGACATGCTCGGCATCCGTCTTGCGGTCCGACACGATCAGGATGTTGTAGCCGGACTTCACGGCGTCGACGGCTTCCGCGCACAGCGACGCAAGACGCGCCTCGATGCCTTCCTTGCCCCACGCGACCGGGTAGCAGATGTTCAGTTCATACGCGCTGAACTTGCCGCCTGTGTATTGATCGATCGCGCGGATCTTCGCGATGTCCTTGAAGTCGAGCACCGGCTGCGACACTTCGAGACGCATCGGCGGGTTGATGTTGTTCGTGTCGAGCAGGTTCGGCTTCGGGCCGATGAACGACACGAGCGACATCACCATGTTCTCGCGGATCGGGTCGATCGGCGGGTTCGTGACCTGCGCGAACAGCTGCTTGAAGTAGTGATAGAGCGTCTTGTTCTTGTTCGACATCACCGCGAGCGGCGAGTCGTTGCCCATCGAGCCGACCGCTTCCTCGCCCTGCTGCGCCATCGGCGCCATCAGGAACTTCAGGTCTTCCTGCGTGTAGCCGAACGCCTGCTGGCGGTCGAGCAGCGACGCGCCCTGCGCGCGGCCGGCCGCGACTTCCTCGGCCTTCGGCTCGATCTCGTCGAGCTTGATGCGCACGGCGTCGATCCAGCTCTTGTACGGCTTCGCGTTCGCGAGGTTGTCCTTGAGCTCCTTGTCGTCGATGATGCGGCCGTGTTCCATGTCGATCAGGAACATCTTGCCCGGCTGCAGACGCCATTTCTTGACGATCTTCGATTCCGGAATCGGCAGTGTGCCGGCTTCCGACGCCATGATGACGAGGTCGTCGTCGGTGACGATGTAGCGCGCCGGACGCAGCCCGTTACGGTCGAGCGTCGCGCCGATCTGGCGGCCGTCGGTGAACGCGATCGCGGCCGGGCCGTCCCACGGCTCCATCATCGCGGCGTGGTATTCGTAGAACGCGCGGCGGTTCTCGTCCATCAGCGTGTGCTGTTCCCACGCTTCCGGGATCATCATCATCACCGCGTGCACGAGCGGATAGCCGGCCATCACGAGCAGTTCGAGACAGTTGTCGAACGATGCGGTGTCCGACTGGCCCGGATAGATCAGCGGCCAGAGCTTCGGCAGATCGTCGCCGAGCACGTGCGAGGCGATCGCGCCGGTGCGCGCGTTCAGCCAGTTCACGTTGCCCTTCACCGTGTTGATCTCGCCGTTGTGCGCGATCATCCGGTACGGGTGAGCCAGTTCCCACGCGGGGAACGTGTTGGTCGAGAAGCGCTGGTGCACGAGTGCGAGCGCCGACACGACGCGCTCGTCCTGCAGGTCGCGGTAGTACACGCCGACCTGGCCCGCGAGCAGCAGCCCCTTGTAGACGACCGTGCGCGCCGACATCGACGGCACGAAGTATTCCTTGCCGTGCTTGAGCTTGAGCGCCTGGATGCGGTGGCTCGCGGTCTTGCGGATCACGTACAGCTTCCGCTCGAGCGCGTCGGTCACCATGATGTCCTTGCCGCGGCCGATGAAGATCTGGCGGATCAGCGGCTCGCTCGCCTTCACGGCCGGCGAAATCGGCATCGTGTGGTCGACCGGCACGTCGCGCCAGCCGAGCACGACCTGCCCTTCGGCCTTCACCGTGCGCTCGAGCTCCTGCTCGCACGCGAGACGCGAGGCGTTTTCCTTCGGCAGGAAGATCATCCCCACCCCGTATTCGCCGGCCGGCGGCAGCGTCACGCCCTGCTTCGCCATCTCCTCGCGATAGAACGCGTCGGGAATCTGAATCAGGATGCCCGCGCCGTCGCCCATCAGCGGATCGGCGCCGACCGCGCCGCGGTGATCGAGGTTCTCGAGGATCTTCAGCCCTTGCTGAATGATCTCGTGGCTCTTCTTGCCCTTGATGTGGGCGACGAAGCCGACGCCGCAGGCGTCGTGTTCGTTTTGCGGGTCGTAGAGACCTTGTGCGGCGGGCACCGCGGCGAGCGGCTGCTGGTGGTCGTTCATGGGGACACCGTCGTAAAGGGGCCCGGAGGGCCGTTGAACCATTTTGTTGTTTGCCGCCGATCCCGCTCCCGGCGGGAGACGGCGCGGCCGACGATGGAAGGGCGCGCTTCGCCCGGGCCACCGGAATTCGGAATATACGCGACGAATCAAAGGAATAGCAACAAAAACCGCTTGATCGAACCCCATTTAAAAGCGCGCCTCGATCTGGTGCCGTTTTATTGGGGACGTATCGTTTTGGTGCAAAAAGAAGCGGCGCCCGCAGCGCCGCTTCCCTGGCCGCCGTCGGCCCTTACTGCTGGATCGGCGGCGTGTTCTCGCGCACCTTTCTGGGGCGTCCGCGCGGCAGCGGCGACACGCGCCGGTTGGCGGTGCGCGCCGCCCACTCGCGGTAGGTTTCGCCGCCGAGCACCCAGCCCTTCAGCGTCGCCTGCTGCAGCTGGTCGGCCTGACGCTCGTCGAGCGGCTGCTCGCACAGCTCCTTGTAGGCGCGCTGCCGCTCGAACGGCGTGTTGCCGAGCGCCCAGTAGAGCGGATGGTCGGTGATCAGGCTGTCGACGGTGAGCCCGACGTGATGCCGGTAGCTCGACCATCGGTATGCGTCGGGCGTCGCGACGAGCTGCGCGCGCACCGGGCTCAACTCCACCACGCGGCTCGCGAGCAGGAAATAGCGTTCGCCTTCGATGACGGTCGCGCGGTAGCGGCCTTCCCACAGCGTGCCGCGCCGCGAGTAGCGCCGGTTGAAATGGGCGACGTAGCGGCGCCCCACCGCCTGCATCGCCTTCGGCAGGCTCGCCTCGTCGCTCGGCGTGACGAGCAGCTGAACCTGACGCGGCAGCAGCACGTAGGCGTGCACCGAGAGGTGATGATCGCGTGCGGCGGCCTTCAGACAATCGATGAAGAGTTCGTAGTCCTGGTCGTCAACGAACGCGGGTTGCTGATCCAGGCCGCGCAGTATCACGTGCTGCGGCTGGTCGGGTACGTAGAGTCGTGCTAACCGTGCCATGCTGAATGTCCGTTTGAACGCGTTAGGAAATACCCGGGGGTCCGAATGTGCGCACCTGCGTGGAATGCCCGCGCGGCGGTGCGCGAAAGCGTACGGTCGTACTAAACCTAGGGAGAAAACTCTAGCTTACGAGCTTGTTTGGTTTTAAACGCAGTCGTCATAATGAGCACGCCTTTGATCGGAGGAGACACAATGAAACGAAAACTGGCCATTACGGGGGCCGCGGCGCTCGCATTCGCACTGGCGGGCGGCACGGCACACGCACAATCTGCAGGTAGTTTTTACGTCAGCACCGGCTGGTTTCACCTGTCCCCGCAGGACAGCAGCGACCCGCTCTTTGTCTATGGCGTCGGCGGCACGCCCGTCAATCAGTCCGTTCCCAACACCGGTGCGGGCATCAACGATGCCGACACGCTCGGCCTGGCGACCGGCTACTTCCTCACCGACCACATTTCCACCGAATTCGTCCTCGGTGTGCCGCCGAAGTTCGACATCACCGGAAAAGGTCAGTTCGCGAACTTCGGCGTGCTCGGCCGCGCGTATCAGTGGAGCCCCGCACTGCTGCTGCGCTACCACTTCAACGACGCGAACGCGAAATTCCGCCCGTATGTCGGCATCGGCGCGACGTACGTCTGGTTCACCGGCGCGAAGATCACGAACACCGCGTTCGAGAACGGCGTGCTCGGCGGCCCCACCAGTGCAACGACGAGCAATCAGTGGGCCCCGGTCTTCAACGCAGGCTTCACGTACAACTTCACGAAGCACTGGTTCGCCGGCCTGTCGATTTCGTACGTGCCGGTGAGCGTCACCGCGACTTTCACCACCGCTCGCCGCACGCAGGTCGGCACGCTGACCGAAACCTCGAAAGCCCACATCTCGCTGAACCCGATCGTCACGTACCTGAACGTCGGCTACCGTTTCTAAGCGTAGTCGAATATTTGGGGAATGGTTAATGCCGCTGCAATTTGTAGCGGAATTTTCCCGCCGTAACGTCTCCGCGATGCAAAACGCCCCGGCCAAACCGCGCCGGGGCGTCGTCTTTTCGCGTCAGGCTCGTTGGCGCGCTAGGCCGCGCCCTGCACGACGTCGTCGAGCGCGTGCGGCCCGATCAGGTCGATCCGGTCCGTGCAGACCGCGTCGACACCCCAGCGCACCAGCTCGCGCGCCCGCGCGAGGTCGTTCACCGTGTAAACCAGGATGCGCAGCCCGGCCGCCTTGATCGCGCGCACCTGCGTTTCGTCGAGATGCGTATGGTCGGCGTGCAGCGACACGCAGCCGAGCGCGTCGACGACTTGCGCGTGCCAGTCCGGCGGCACCGTTTCGTACAGCATCCCGCGCGGCAGCTCGGGCGCCGTCTCACGCGCCTCGCGCAGCGCCTCGAACGAGAACGACGACAGCAGCGGCGGCACCGCCGCGCCGCGCCAGTATGCGGCCGCGTCGGCGGCCACGCGCCGCCCGGTGTCGCGCTCGCGGCCCGGGCACGGCTTGATCTCGACGTTCGCCGCGAGACCGAGCGCGATGCAGCGAGCAGCCGCCGCCTCGAGCGTCGGCATCCGCTCGCCGGCAAAGCGCGCGTCGCGCCACGCGCCCGCGTCGAGCGCCGCGAGCGCCGCATAGCGCATGCCCGCGGCGGCGCCCCGGCCGTTCGAGGTGCGCTCGACCGTGTCGTCGTGCAGCAGGAACGTGACGTCGTCGGCCGACAGCTTCGCGTCGAACTCGACCATTCGATGGCCGCGCCGCGCGCCTTCGTCGAGCGCCGCGAGCGTGTTCTCGGGCGCGAGCGTGCCGCCGCCGCGGTGCGCGACCACGCGCGGATAGGGCCAGTCGAAGCGGGAAGTCATCGTCAGCCTCTCTGCGGATTCAGTCGGCGCGCCGGCCGGTTTCGGGATCGAAGAAATGCAACCGGTGCGCAGGCAAGGCGACCGCGAGCGCGCTGCCGCGCGCCGGACGCTCCGCGTGCGGCAGCCGCACCGCGACGTCGTGACTGCCCCAGCGGCCGTGCGCGAGATTGTCGGCGCCGAGCAGTTCGCACGAATCGACCGGCAGCGTCGCGTGCGGGACGCCGGGCTGCGGCGTCATGTGTTCCGGACGCACGCCGAGCACCCAGTCGCGGCCGCTCGCGATCGCGCCGCCGATGCCGGGCGCGCCGGCCACCGGCAGCGCCGGCCCGCCGCCCGCGACGGCAAACGTCGCGCCGTCGTCCGACAGCCGGCCCTGCAGTAGATTCATCGCCGGCGATCCGATGAAGCCCGCGACGAACACCGTCGCCGGCCGTTCGTACACGTCGACCGGCGCGCCGATCTGCTCCGCATAGCCGCGGTTCATCACGATCACGCGCTGCGCGAGCGTCATCGCCTCGATCTGGTCGTGCGTCACGTAGACGCTCGTCGTCGCGAGGCGCGCGTGCAGCCGCTGGATCTCGAGCCGCATCTGCACGCGCAGCTTCGCGTCGAGATTCGAGAGCGGCTCGTCGAACAGAAACACCGACGGCTCGCGCACGATCGCACGGCCCATCGCGACGCGCTGGCGCTGTCCGCCCGACAGCTCGCGCGGCCGGCGCGCGAGCAGCGGTTCGAGCTCGAGGATCTTCGCGGCCGCGGCGACGCGCGCGTCGATCGTCGCGCGGTCGATGCCGCGGATCTTCAGCCCGTAGCCCATGTTCTGCGCGACCGTCATGTGCGGATACAGCGCATAGTTCTGAAACACCATCGCGATATCGCGATCCTTTGGCTCCAGCGCGTTCACGACGCGCCCGCCGATCGCGATCTCGCCGTCGGTCACGGACTCGAGCCCCGCGATCATCCGCAGCAGCGTCGACTTGCCGCAACCCGACGGGCCCACCAGCACGATGAATTCGCCGTCGGCGATCTCCACGTCGATGCCGTGCAGCACGTGCTGCTTGCCGTCGTACGATTTCCTGACGCCCTTCAAGCTCAGCGCAGCCATACCCGATCCATCTCCCGTTTGCGTGCGTCGTTCATTTTTCGGAGTCGACGAGGCCGCGCACGAACCAGCGCTGCATCGCCAGCACGACGACGAGCGGCGGCACCATCGCCAGCAGCGTCGCCGCCATCACGTATTGCCATTCGGTCGCCGCGTCGCCGCTCGCGATCATCGTCTTGATCCCGACCACCGCCGTCGACAGCGACGCCTCCGTCGTGATCAGGATCGGCCACAGATACTGGTTCCAGCCGTAGATGAACGTGATCACGAACAGCGCGGCGATGCTCGTCTTCGACAGCGGCAGCACGACGTCCCAGAAAAAGCGCAGCGGGCCCGCGCCGTCGATGCGCGCGGCGTCCATCAGCTCGTCGGGCAGCGTCATGAAGAACTGGCGGAACAGGAAGGTCGCGGTCGCCGACGCGATCAGCGGCAGCGTGAGCCCCGCATAGCTGTTCGTCAGATGCAGCGTCGACACGACCTGCACGGTCGGAAAGATCCGCACTTCGACCGGCAGCATCAGCGTGACGAAGATCAGCCAGAACGCGGCGTTGCGAAACGGAAAGCGGAAATAGACGATCGCGTACGCGGACAGGATCGACACCGCGATCTTGCCGACCGCGATCCCGAGCGCCATCGCGAAGCTGTTCAGCAGCAGTCGGCCGAACGGCGCGGTCGTGCCGCCGCTGCCGTGCCCCCAGATGTACGCGACGTTCTCGAACAGATGCGTGCTCGGCACGAGCGACAGCGGCACCGTGAATACTTCCTGCGCGTTCATCGTCGCCGCGCAGAACGCCACGTACACCGGAAACACGATCAGCACGACGCCGGCGATCAGCACCGCGTGGCAGAACAGGTCGAAGCCCTTGCGATTTTCGATCATGCGTATTGCACCCTGCGTTCGACGAAGCGGAACTGGATCACGGTGAGCCCGACCACGATGATCATCAGCACGACCGACTGCGCGCCGGAGCTACCGATGTCGAGGCCCTGAAAGCCTTCCGCGAAGATCTTGTAGATCAGCGTCTTCGTGCTCTGCGCCGGGCCGCCGCCGGTGGCGGCATCGATCACCGGGAACGTGTCGAAGAAGGCGTAGACGAGGTTCACGACGAGCAGGAAAAAGCTCGTCGGCGACAGCAGCGGCAGCACGATGTTGAAAAAGCGCCGCACCGGGCCCGCGCCGTCGATCGCGGCCGCCTCGATCAGCGAACGCGGGATCGCCTGCAGCCCCGCGTAGAAGAACAGGAAGTTGTAGCTGACCTGCTTCCACACCGACGCGAGCACGACGAGGAACATCGCCTGACCGCCGTTCAGCGCGTGGTTCCACACGACGCCCTGCTTCGCGAGCGCATACGTGACAAGCCCGATGCTCGGGTTGAACAGGAACGCCCACAGCACGGCCGCGATCGTCGGCGCGACCGCGTACGGCCAGATCAGCAGCGTGCGATACGCGCGCGCGCCGCGCGTCACGCGATCCGCGCATGCGGCGAGCAGCAGCGACACGATCAGCCCGCTCACCGTGACGAGCGCACTGAATACCAGCGTCGTGCGAAACGAGTCGAGATAGAGCGGATCGGCGAACAGATGCGTGAAGTTCGCGAGGCCGACGAACTCGCTCGACGTGCCGAACGCGTCCTGCATCTGCGTCGACTGCCACAGCGCGACGCCGGCCGGCCAGAGGAAGAACACGGCGGTGATCGCGAGTTGCGGCGCGATCAGCAGATACGGCAGCAGGCTCGTGCCGAAACGGGAACGGGATTGCATCGCGGAGATCCGGTCAGACGAAACGGAAACGAAGCCGCGCCGCGCGCCGCATGTGCGACGCAGCCGCGGCACGGCGCGAGACGGGCTCAGCCGCCCGACTTCTCGAAGCGGCGCAGCAGTTCGTTGCCGCGCGACGCCGCCGCGTCGAGCGCGTCCTTCGGCGACTTCTTCTGCGCCCACACCTGCTCGAGCTCTTCGTCGACGACGGTACGGATCTGCGGCATGTTGCCGAGGCGCAGCCCCTTCGTGTAGGGCAGCGGCGGCTTGTTCAGCATCTGCTTGATCGCGGTTTCGGCGCTCGGATTCTTCGCATAGAAGCCCTGCTGGCGCGTGAGGTCGTAGGCGGCGGTCGTGACCGGCAGGTAGCCCGTCTCCTGGTGCCATTTCGCGGCGATCGGCGGCGACGCGAGGAACGCGAGGAATTTCGCGACACCCTTGTACGTCGCCGGATCCTTGCCGGCCAGCACCCACAAACTGGCGCCGCCGATGATCGCGTTCTGCGGCGCGCCCTTCACGTTCGCGTCGTACGGCATCATCCCCGTCCCGTAGCTGAACTTCGCGAATTTCTGCACGTTCGCGAGCGCGCCCGACGACGTCGTCATGATCCCGCAGTCGCCGCTATAGAACTTCGCTGATGCCTCGTCCTTGCGGCCCGCGTACGTGAACGTGCCGTCCTTCGCCATCTCTTGCAGGAACGCGACGTGCGCGATCTGCTGCGGCTTGTTGAACTCTAGCACCGCGTCCGCGCCGTCGAAGCCGTTGTTGCGGCTCGCGAACGGCAGCGCATGCCACGCGCTGTAGTTCTCGAGCTGGATCCAGCCCTGCCAGCCCGTCGTGAAGCCGCACGTCATGCCGGCCTTGCGCAGCTTCTCCGAATCGGCCTTCACGTCCGCCCAGGTCTTCGGCGGCTGGTTCGGGTCGAGCCCGGCCTTCTTGAACGCGTCCTTGTTGTAGTACAGCACCGGCGTCGAACTGTTGAACGGCATCGACACGAGATGGCCCGTCTTCGCGTCGCTGTAGTAGCTCGCGATGGTCGGCACGAACGCCTTTTCGTCGAGCGGCACGCCGGCCTGCTTGAACACGTCGTACACCGGCACGACGGCCTTCTTCGCCTGCATCATCGTGGCCGTGCCGACTTCGTACACCTGCAGGATCGCCGGCGCGTTGCCGCTGCGATAGGCGGCGATGCCGGCCGCGAGCGTCTGGTCGTAGGTGCCCTTGAAGACCGGCACGATCTTGTAATCGCTCTGCGACGCGTTGAATTGCGTCGCCAGCTCGTTCACGCGCTCGCCGAGCGCGGCTTCCATCGCGTGCCAGAACTGGATCTCCGTCACCGCGAATGCCGCATGCTGCACACCGAACATCAGCGCGCCGCCGAGCACGATCGAACGAACCACGGTCCCCGCAGGCTTCTTCTTCATCGACCTCTCCTATGAAAACGTTACCAACAGCGTGTGCAACCTTCCCGTCGCCGTTGAACCGGCGAAGTCTAGTGATCGTTTATGACAGTCAGTTGTCGTTGACGACGAACAGCCGCTGGTACTCCTTCAGCGCGAAGCGGTCGGTCATCCCGGCGATGTAATGCGCGACGAGACGCGGCTGCTGCGCGCGATCGTCGGACTGATAGGGCGGCGGCAGCAGGCGCGGATCGTCGATGAACGCATCGAACAGCCCGGTGACGACGCGCTGCGCCTTGCTCGCCATGCGCATCACCTTGTAGTGGCGATACAGGTTCTTGAACAGGAAACGCTTGAGCGCGGCCGCCTGCGCGGCCACGGGCTCGCTGTGCGACACGAGCGGCGGCGCCGCGCGCACGTCGTCGATCGATGCGGGCGCGACGCGCGCGAGATTGCGCGTCGTTTCGTCGATCAGGTCGACGATCAGCGTGTTGATGATGCGGCGCACCGTCTCGTGCACGAGGCGACGGCCTTCGAGATGGGGAAATTCGGCGAGCGCCTGCTCGTAGTGGCGCTGCCACAGCTCGACCTCCGCGAGCTGCTCGATCGTGATCAGCCCCGAGCGCAGACCGTCGTCGACGTCGTGATTGTTGTAGGCGATCTCGTCCGCGATGTTCGCGAGCTGCGCTTCGAGCGACGGCTGCCGCCCCTGCAGGAAACGCTCGCCGAGCGCACCGAGCTTGCGCGCGTTCTCGCGCGAGCAATGCTTCAGGATCCCTTCGCGCGTTTCGAAACACAGGTTCAGCCCGTTGAACGCGCCGTAGTGTTCCTCGAGCTCGTCGACGACCGCGAGGCTCTGCAGGTTGTGTTCGAAGCCGCCATATTCGCGCATGCAGGCGTTCAGCGCATCCTGCCCGGCATGGCCGAACGGCGTATGGCCGAGATCGTGCGCGAGCGAAATCGCTTCGACGAGATCCTCGTTCAGGCGCAGGTTGCGCGCGACCGAACGCGCGATCTGCGCGACTTCGAGGCTATGCGTGAGACGTGTGCGGAACAGGTCGCCTTCGTGATTGACGAAAACCTGCGTCTTGTATTCGAGCCGGCGAAACGCGGTGGAGTGAACGATGCGGTCGCGGTCGCGCTGGAATTCGGTGCGCGCCGCGGGCGGCGCCTCCGGGTAGCGGCGGCCGCGCGATTGCGATGCATGCGCGGCATACGGAGCGAGGTGGGCTTCCAGCGCCGCCAGCGTGGGCGGCTCGACGACGGCGGCGGCGGCTGGGCCGCGGCCGGTTTCGGGCAGATGGCGGCTGGATGTCTCGCTCACGTCTCCTCCATGTCAGGGGCGCCGGGCGTCCGGGGCGCGATTACCGGGTCGTGTGCGCCAGTGTAGCGAACACCGCTTCGTCGGGCGCCTGCGTGATCAGCGTATCGCCGAAGCGCTTCAGCAAGATGAACTTGATCGCGCCGGCTTCGGCCTTCTTGTCGACGCGCATCAGTTCCATGTAGCGCGCGTCGCCGAGCGCCGGGCCGCGCGTCGGCAGATGCGCGGCCGCGATCACCGCGTCGAGCCGCTGCCGCGACGCGTCGTCGAGCAGCCCGAGCCGCACCGACAGATCGGCTGCCATCACCATCCCGCAGCCGACCGCCTCGCCGTGCAGCCATTCGCCGTAGCCGAGGCCCGCCTCGATCGCGTGGCCGAACGTATGTCCGAAATTGAGGATCGCGCGCAGGCCGCCCTCGCGCTCGTCCGCCGCGACGACGCTCGCCTTGATCTCGCACGACCGCTTCACCGCGTGCGCGAGCGCCGCGGGATCGCGCCGGTTCAGCGCGTCGACGTTCGCCTCGATCCAGTCGAAGAATGCGGCATCGGCGATCGCGCCGGTCTTGATGACCTCGGCGATGCCGGCCGTGAGCTCGCGCTCGGGCAGCGTCGTCAGCGCGCCGATGTCGGCGATCACCGCCTGCGGCTGGTAAAACGCGCCGATCATGTTCTTGCCGAGCGGATGATTGATGCCCGTCTTGCCGCCGACCGACGAATCGACCTGTGACAGCAGCGTGGTCGGCACCTGGATGAACGGCACGCCGCGCATGTAGCAGGCGGCGGCAAAGCCCGTCATGTCGCCGATCACGCCGCCGCCGAGTGCGACGAGCGTCGTCTTGCGATCGGCGCGCTCGCCGAGCAGCCCGTCGAAAATGAGGTTCAGCGTTTCCCAGTTCTTGTAGGCTTCGCCGTCGGGCAGCACGACCGTCGACACGTGCTTGCCGAGCGGCGCGAGCGCCGCGCGCAGCGCGTCGCCGTAGAGCGGATCGACCGTCGTGTTCGTGACGATCGTCACCGACGAACCTTTGATGTGGGGAGCGAACAGCTCGGCGCGGCCGATCAGGCCGGCGCCAATGTGAATCGGGTAGGCGCGGTCGCCCAGATCGACGTTGACAGTAATCATGCTTGTAGCGGCTTGGCGACGACGCCCGCCAGTTCGAGTTGCATCAGCACCATGTTGACGAGACCGTTGACGGACGGGCGGCCCGTTTCGATCACGAAGTCCGCGCATTCGCGGTACAGCGGGTCGCGCACTTCGTAGAGCGCTTCGAGACGGGCCTTCGGATCGTCGGTCTGCAGCAGCGGACGATTTTTGTCCTTGCGCGTGCGAAGCCACAGATCGTGCGGGTTGGCGCGCAGATAGACGACGATGCCGTTGCCTTTCAGGCATGCGCGATTCTCGGCCCGCAGCACCGCGCCGCCGCCCGTCGCCAGCACGATGTTCTCGCGCTGCGTGAGCTCGGCGATCATCTGCGCTTCGCGGTCGCGAAACCCGGCCTCGCCCTCCAGCTCGAAGATCACCGGAATGCGCGCGCCCGTGCGGGCCTCGATTTCGTGGTCGGAGTCGAAGAACGTCCTGTCGAGCCGGCGCGCGACCGCACGGCCCACGGTGGTCTTACCCGCTCCCATAAGGCCGACGAAAAATACGTTTGCATGTGGGTCCCGCGCTTGCAACGGCTTCCTCTGCTTCAATCTTGCTGGTGTGTGGCGCAGCTTACTGGCAAAGCGACTGCCTTGTCGAGCCTGCGCCACCCGCTTCCGGCCCCGATTTCTCGGCATTTTCGTCGGCTGTGCCGGGCGGGCCGCACCCTGCGCTGACGATCGTCGGCGTGATGAATACGACCAGTTCGCTACGCTGCTCGCGCTGCGCGCGATGCCGGAAAAGCGCGCCCAGAACCGGTATTTTGCCCAACAGCGGCACCCGCGTCACATCGTGCCGATGCAGCCGCTCATAGATCCCGCCGATCGCGACCGTGCCGCCGTCGTCGACTTCGACGCGCGTCTGCACGTGTTTCGTATGGATCGCGGGGCCGGCCGCGGTCGGTTCGCCGACGCTGTCCTTCGTCACGTCGAGGTCGAGCACGACGCGCCCGTCCGGCGTGATCTGCGGCTCGACCTCGAGCTTCAGCGTCGCGCGGCGGAACTGCACGCCCGTCACGCCGTTGCCGACCTTTGCCTGATACGGCAGCTCCGCGCCCTGCTCGACGAGCGCCTTCGCGCGATCGGCCGTAACGACGCGCGGGCTCGACACGATCTGGCCGCGCCCCTGCGCCTCCAGCGCGCTCAGCTCGACGTCGAGCACGCGGCTGAGCGGCGCGGCGAGCAGCGTGAAGCCGGCCGTCGCCGCCTCGAAGCCGGCGAGCGGCCGCGCGGCCAGATCGAGCGCCGTGCGGGCGCCGGCCGGGGATGCGGCAGCTTCGGCCGCCGCCGGCCGCGCTTGCGCGCGCAGCGCGAGCCGGGCGCCGAGATGACGAGAAAAGCCCTGCTCGCCCTCGACGATGCGCGCCTCGATGCGCACCTGCCGCGACGGCCGGTCGAGTGCCGCGATCAGATCGGCGATCTGCGCGATGCGCGGCGCGAGATCGGTGACGAACAGCAGGTTCGTGCGCGCATCGGCGGCCGCGGCACCGCGCTTCGACAGCAGGCGCTGGCCGGTCGAGCCGGCCAGCAGCCGCTGCACGTCCTGCGCGCGCGCATAGTGCAATTCGAACCGGCGGCTCTCGAGCGGCTCCAGATCGACGGCACGCGCGTGCGTTTCGAAGCGCTCGCGCTCGCGCACCGCCAGTTCGGCGGCCGGCGTCACCCAGACGATGTCGCCGCGCCGGGACATCGCGAGCCCGTGCGTGTCGAGCAGCGTGTCGAATGCATCGCGCCAGCGGACATTGTTCAGACGCAAGGTCACGGTGCCGCGAACCTGCTCGCTCACGACGATGTTCAGGCCCGTGAAGCGTGCGAATGCATCGAAGGCGGCCGTCAGGTCCGCGCGCTGCAGGTTCAGCGAAATGCGGCGCGTGTCGTCCGCGTCGCCTGCGCGATGCGCGGCCGCGTCGTTCATGCGCGCGGGCGGCGGCAGCGGGATCGGCGGCCCTTCGAGCGCCGGTGCCGGCGCGGCCGGTTGCGCGTGCTGCGCGACGCGGGATGCGTGCTCGAACGGCGGCGGGCTCGCGCCCGGTGAGGCGGGTTCGTGCGTGCGGTCGGTCTGGGCGTGGGGCGCCGCGCGACCGGCCGCACCGTCGATTGCGTCATCGATCGCGCCGTCCGGCACGCCCGGCGGCAGCGGCGCCTCGCGCGCTTCAGCCATCGTGGAGGCGACCGGCCACGCCGCAGGCAGCGGCGGCAACGCGGCGTTCGCCGCAACCGCGCCGAGGCCGAGGCCGACGGCGCCGACTCCGATGCCGCACCAGACCGCGATGCCGTACCGGTTAAGCTTCGTCACGAGCGGCCTCCGTCTTCGAGTGCGAGCCGCCGCGGGCCGTCCGACGTCGACAGCGTCACGGCGCCCGCATCGACGCGCGCAACGCGCAACGCACCGAGCGCGTCGCCGGCCCGCACGGCCGTGAAGCCGCCATCGCCGTCGTCGAACAGCACCAGCGCGCTGCGCATGTCGCGGATCAGCCCGGCAAGGCGCGGCAACCGCCCGTCGGCCGTCGCGAACGCCTCCGCGCCGCCGAACGGATCGCCATTCACGGCAGGTGTTGCCGCGCCGCTAGCCGCGATGCCGGGCAGGGTCGGAAATACGTCGACCGACATGTCGATCCTCACGCCATCGGGACCGCGCTCGACACGCAGCGTCGCCGGTACCGCGAGCACCGAAAAATCGGCCAGCGCGCCGATTGCGCGCGCGGGCGCCGCGGGTTCGCCGGCCGCGACGAGCCGCACCGTACGGCGACCGTCCGCCGCCGCACGGTCGGCCTTCAGCGGCTCGACCGATACGACGTGCAGCCCGCTCGATGCAACGAGGTCGGCCAGCTCGAGCATCAGCGCGCCCCACTCGCGCACGGGCGGCGTACCGTCGCCGGCTGCGGCGAGCTGTCTCGCGTTTCGCTGCGGCGCGGCCGTTTCGAGCACGCGCTCGAGGTCCGCGACGCGCGTCCGCGCCGCCTGCAGAAGCGCGCCGCTGCGCGCGAGCCCGCTCCAGTCGGCCGCATTCGACAGATGAATGCCGCCCGCCAGCACGGCAGCGAACGCCAACGCGCAGCCGGCAGCATGCATGGCGGCCGGCGACACGCGCCGCCTGATACGTGGCCATGCCGCGAGGAGCGGCCCGCCTGCGATCGCGATCGTCGTCATGCGCCGTCTCCCGGCGTCGCGCGCCGCGGCGTCGCGTCGCGCCAGCGCACGTGCGCGGAAAATGCGATCGGCGCGCCCGCCGCAACGGGCGCCGCCGCCGAAGCCGGTTTCAATGCGTCGACGTCGATTCGCGCGTCCCGCTGCTCGCGCGCGACGCCGGCGAGCCAACGCGCACCCGCGCGGTAGCTCGCCGCGCGCACGTCGAGCACGACGCCGGAACGCGTCGCATGCAGCGCGTCGATGCGCACCGTGTCGTCGCGCACTTGCGCGAGTGTCGCGAGCAGCGCGCTCACGCGCCGGTGTGGCTCCGCCAGCGCGACTGCCTGCGCGTCGCGCTGCGTGACGGCGCCTGCCGTACGCGCCGCACGCTTCGCCGCAGCGGCCTGCGGCTCCAGTTCCCGCAACCGTACGTCGAGACGCAGGCGCTCGGCGTCCATGTCGAGCCGCCGCCACGTGCAGCCCGCGGTCCACAGGCCGACGCCGAGCGCGGCGAGCAGGATCGCCGCACCGCACTGCGCGGCCTGACGCCGCCGCAGCGCACGCGCGACGCGCTCGCGGTACGGCAGCAGGTTGAAGCCGTCGAGCCGAAGCGGACCGGCCGCATGCAAGCGCTTCGCGATCATTCCCACACCCCGCGCAGCGCAAGCCCGAACGCGACCGCGAACGCCGGTGCGCTCGGCACACCGGCCGGCGCGATCGGACGCCCGTCCCACCCGGTACAGTCGAACGGCACCGACGTCGCGCCGAGCGCGTCGCCGATATCGGCCAGCGACAGGCCGAAGCGCGCGACACATCGTTCGTCGCCCGCTACCAGCACGCAGCCGACCGGCTCCGGCGCACCCGCGCGCAACGCATCGGCCAACGCGCCCGGCATGTCGGCGGGCAGCGCGAGCATCGGCGCGGCGAGCGCACCGTCGATGCGCCAGCCGCGCACGCCCGCGTCGGAGAACCACAGCGCGGCGTACGGCCCCTGAGCGTCGAGCTCGAACTGCGCCGCGTAGCGCAGCGCGCGCAGTGCGGCGGCCGATTCGCTATCGACGGCTGTCAGGTCGATCCCCGCTTGCGCGGCGACGTCGATCCGCCGTTCGAGCAACGCCAGCGGTGCGGCCGCGACCGCGATCTCCTGCGCGCACGCGCCGTCGTCGTGCCGCCAGTCGAACGCGATGCTGTCCGGCGCAAGCCCCGAGATGCGCTCGGCAGCCTGCCGCGCCGCATCGGCGACGTCGTCGCGCCCCGCCAGATCGAGCGTGGCCGTGCGCATCTCGTCGTCGCGCAGCGCCATCACGCCGCGCGTGTCGCAGCGCACGCCGGCGCCGGTGAGCCGCGCGACGGCAGCCGACAGCGCCCGCGCGACTGCCGCCCAGCGCGCATCGGCGCCCTCCGGCAGTGCGAGCGGTTCCCGCTCGAGCGCTTCGATCCGCACGTCGGCCACGCGGCCGCGCCGGCTCAGCACCACGATCCTGACCTCCCCCGCGCCGACGTCGATACCCGTCGATCGGTGCCTGCCCGGCACGAAGCGCGCCGCCGCCCATCGTCCTGTCATTCCAGCCTCCCGCGATCGTCGCAGCCCATGCCGCGATCCGAGGCCCGATTCTGGCGAGCGGTGCGCGCCGCCGACAGTCGACCGAACGGCCAATGGCGCACGAGCCGGCCGCCGGGCTATGCTGATCTCGGCACGGTCGCGCGGTTGCCCGGCCGCTCCCCCCGCGCCGGGGCCGCCTCCGGCGGGCAGCTATAATCGCGGGACTGTTTTCCGGTATGCCTATGCAATCCACGTCTCCTACGCCCCCGCCTCCATCCCCGGAGCCGAAGAAGCGCCCCTGGTGGCAAAAAGCGCTGTTCGGCTTCGCCGCGATGTGCGTGGCGCTCGTCGTGGCCGGCGGCCTCGTGCTCGGCTATGCGCTCGTCGTCGCATGGCCGAACATGCCGTCGCTCGACGCGCTGACCGACTATCGGCCGAAGGTGCCGCTGCGCATCTATACGTCCGATCACGTGCTGATCGGCGAATTCGGCGAGGAACGCCGCGACATCGTCCATTTCAAGGACGTCCCCGATTCGCTGAAAAAGGCGATCCTCGCGATCGAGGACGCGCGCTTCTACGATCACGGCGGCGTCGACCTCACCGGCATCCTCCGCGCAGGCGTCGTCGCGCTGACGAACGGCCACGCGACACAGGGCGCGAGCACGATCACGATGCAGGTCGCGCGCAACTTCTTCCTGTCGAGCGAGAAGACGTACACGCGCAAGATCTACGAGATGCTGCTCGCGTACCGGATCGAGCGCGCGCTCACGAAGGATCAGATTCTCGAGGTCTATATGAATCAGATCTATCTCGGCCAGCGCGCGTACGGCTTCGCGAGCGCCGCGCGCGTCTATTTCGGCAAGGACCTGAAAGACATCACGCTCGCCGAAGCGGCGATGCTCGCGGGGCTGCCGAAGGCGCCGTCCGCGTACAACCCGGTCGTCAATCCGAAGCGCGCGAAGGTGCGCCAGGAGTACATCCTGCAGCGGATGCTCGAGCTGAACTTCATCACGCGCGAGCAGTACGACGAAGCCGTCGCGCAGCCGCTCGTCGTCAAGGGCGCGGGTCGCGAGTACAGCGTGCATGCCGAATACGTCGCGGAAATGGTGCGCCAGATGATGTATGCGCAATACCGCGAGGAAACCTACACGCGCGGCTTCAACGTCATCACGACGATCGATTCCGCCGATCAGCAGGTTGCGTATACCGCGCTGCGCAAGGGCATCATGGATTACGAGCGGCGCCACGGCTATCGCGGGCCGGAAGGCTTCATCGAGCTGCCTTCGGGCGCGGACGAGCGCGAACAGGCCATCGACGACGCGCTGCTCGAGCACCCGGACAACGGCGAGCTGATCGCGGCCGTCGTCACGGCCGCGAGCCCGCGCCAGATCACCGTCGCGTTCATCGACGGCAGCAGCGCGACGGTCGAAGGCGAGAACCTGCGCTTCGCGGCCGGCGCACTGTCGGCGAACGCGCAGCCGAACCGTCGCATTCGTCCGGGCGCAATCGTTCGCGTCGTGAAAAACGACGCGGGCAAATGGTCGATCACGCAGTTGCCGCAGGTCGAAGGCGCGTTCATCTCGATCGTGCCGCAGGACGGCGCGATCCGCTCGCTGGTCGGCGGCTTCGACTACAACAAGAACAAGTTCAACCACGTGACGCAGGCGTGGCGGCAACCCGGTTCGTCGTTCAAGCCGTTCATCTATTCGGCATCGCTCGACAAGGGGCTCGGGCCGGCCACGATCATCAACGACGGGCCGCTCTATTTCAGTGCGGCGGAAACCGGCGGCCAGCCCTGGGAACCGAAGAACTACGGCGGCGGCTTCGAAGGGCCGATGTCGATGCGCACCGCGCTGCAGCGCTCGCGCAACCTCGTGTCGATCCGGATCCTCAATCACATCGGCACGAAGTACGCGCAGCAGTACATCACGCGGTTCGGCTTCGACGCCGATCGCCATCCGGCCTACCTGCCGATGGCGCTCGGCGCCGGCCTCGTCACGCCGCTGCAGATGGCCGGCGCGTATTCGGTGTTCGCGAACGGCGGCTATCGCGTGAACCCGTATCTGATCGCCGAAGTCACCGATCCGAACGGTGCGATCGTCGCGCGCGCACAACCGCTCATGGCCGAGCAGAATGCGCCGCGCGCGATCGATGCGCGCAACGCGTACGTGATGAACAGCCTGTTGCAGAGCGTCGCGCAGCGCGGCACCGGCGCGAAGACCAACGTGCTCAAGCGCACGGATCTCGCGGGCAAGACCGGCACGACCAACGATTCGCACGATGCGTGGTTCGCCGGCTATCAGCACACGCTCGCCGCGATCGCGTGGATCGGCTACGACAACCCGCGCAGTCTCGGCGATCGCGAAACCGGCGGCGGCCTCGCGCTGCCGGTATGGATCGACTACATGGGTGCGGCGCTCAAGGGCGTGCCCGACTTCAAGCCGACGATGCCCGACGGCGTCGAATCGCTCGGCGGCGAGCTGTATTTCACCGACTTCACGCCCGGCCACGGCTTCGTGTCGACCGTCGGCGTGCCGCAGGCGCCCGCATCGCAAGAGGTCGACGATGCCGTGCCGCATGTCGACGAGCAGGAAAAGCAGGACATCATGAACCTGTTCCGCGGCCACTGATCGGCGGCCCCCGCATGAGAAAAGCGCCTTTGAACTGCACCCCAAAAGTTGGATACCGATCCAACCTTTGGGGTGTTTTTC